>NZ_JALDWB010000005.1:1155-122650 GCF_023110435.1 Streptococcus oralis | reverse complement strand
CGGCACGCGAGCTGGGTTCAGAACGTCGTGAGACAGTTCGGTCCCTATCCGTCGCGGGCGTAGGAAATTTGAGAGGATCTGCTCCTAGTACGAGAGGACCAGAGTGGACTTACCGCTGGTGTACCAGTTGTCTTGCCAAAGGCATCGCTGGGTAGCTATGTAGGGACGGGATAAACGCTGAAAGCATCTAAGTGTGAAACCCACCTCAAGATGAGATTTCCCATGATTTTATATCAGTAAGAGCCCTGAGAGATGATCAGGTAGATAGGTTAGAAGTGGAAGTGTGGTGACACATGTAGCGGACTAATACTAATAGCTCGAGGACTTATCCAAAGTAACTGAGAATACGAAGTGTAAGGTTTTCTTGGTATTTGATAGATATTCAATTTTGAGTAGGTATTACTCAGAGTTAAGTGACGATAGCCTAGGAGATACACCTGTACCCATGCCGAACACAGCAGTTAAGCCCTAGAACGCCGGAAGTAGTTGGGGGTTGCCCCCTGTGAGATATGGAAGTCGCTTAGCTCTAGGGAGTTTAGCTCAGCTGGGAGAGCATCTGCCTTACAAGCAGAGGGTCAGCGGTTCGATCCCGTTAACTCCCATATAGGTCCCGTAGTGTAGCGGTTATCACGTCGCCCTGTCACGGCGAAGATCGCGGGTTCGATTCCCGTCGGGACCGTAAGATAACAGAAGTTATTTTAGACTCGTTAGCTCAGTTGGTAGAGCAATTGACTTTTAATCAATGGGTCACTGGTTCGAGCCCAGTACGGGTCATATTTGCGGGTTTGGCGGAATTGGCAGACGCACCAGATTTAGGATCTGGCGCTTAACGGCGTGGGGGTTCAAGTCCCTTAACCCGCATAGTAGAAATTAGCCGGCTTAGCTCAGTTGGTAGAGCATCTGATTTGTAATCAGAGGGTCGCGTGTTCAAGTCATGTAGCCGGCATTAAAACTAGAAGAGGTCGATGCGAACGTAGTTCAGTGGTAGAACACCACCTTGCCAAGGTGGGGGTCGCGGGTTCGAATCCCGTCGTTCGCTTAGAGAGGCCGGGGTGGCGGAACTGGCAGACGCACAGGACTTAAAATCCTGCGATTGGAAACGATCGTACCGGTTCGATCCCGGTCCTCGGCATATAATAATGAGCACCCTTAGCTCAACTGGATAGAGTACCTGACTACGAATCAGGCGGTTAGAGGTTCGAATCCTCTAGGGTGCATTTTTTCTATTTAACTCGGGAAGTAGCTCAGCTTGGTAGAGTACTTGGTTTGGGACCAAGGTGTCGCAGGTTCGAATCCTGTCTTCCCGATTGATTTATTGACTAAGATACTTAAGTGAGTATCTTTTTTTGGCTATTTGTCAACTGTAGTGGATTACCAAAAAGTCATACTCTGGAGAGGACTAAATCAGTCCTCTCCTTTTTGATATTCAAAGCGACGAGAATTCTAGTTTTAAAATTGTCAAAGTTCCGAAAGCCAAAGATATTGCGTTTGATGAGTTTTATGAGATGATTGGTTGCTTCTAGTTTGGCTTTGGAATAGAGTGATTCAAGGGCATTAATGATTTTTTCTTTATCCTTGAGAAAGGTTTGAAAGACAACCTGAAAGCGATTTCAAATAATCGCTTGTGTTCTGCATTCAAGGACAGTGATAATATTGAGATTCTTAAAGCCTTGTACGGATAAAACTCATTTTAAAGGCGTACTCGTCTCAGGACATAGTCTTATGAAGTCGACTAAAGTCATTGAGCTTCCGAATGACGGTTGAAGTTGAAATGGAAAGCTGGTGAGCGATATCGGTCATAGAAGTTTTTTCAACTAATTTTTGAGTAATGATAGCACTTTAAACGGCGTTTTTAGGAGAATTCTAGTAGGCATGTCAGTCGTTTCAGGGGAAGGAATCTTAGACGGTTTTTGAAAATCATATTTCTTCAGTGATTTCCTTGTGGGGGATCCATATTGATAATATCTACACTCTTGATATTAGGGTCTTTGATATCAAGTAGTTTTGTGATAAAATGTAATTGTTCCATATGATTCTTTCTAATGATGGTTTAGTCGCTTTTTATTATAGATCTTATGGGACTTTTTTTCTACAACAAAATAGGCTCCATAATATCTATAGGGGATTTACCCACTACAAATATTATAGTCTGCAAACAACACCCCATGACTAGAAGATTCTTCTAATCATGGGGTGTTTTCTCTATAGGAGGGCTAGGTTATACTTTTCGAAAATCTCTTTAAACCAGGTCAGCTTCGCCTTATCTACAACCTTAAAGCTGTGCTTTGAGCAGCCTACGGCTAGCTTCCTAGTTTACTCTTTGATTTTCATTGAGTATTAGTTCTTTTTCTTGTTTTTCATCAACCATCCAAGTCCGAGAAGGGCAAGGATGCTGAATCCAACAAGGGCAAGGAGGGATTTGCTCTCAGTTCCTGTGTTTGGAAGGAGGTTCTGAGAGTGAGCCTCTGTAGCAGTTTCTTGAGTTTCAGGATTGGCTGCTAGGTTTTGGATTTGGCCATGTTCTTGTTCGACTTTCAAGCTAGAAAGATCAAATTCTGGTTTTTCTTCCACAGCTGGAGCGACAATGGCACCACCTTGAGACAAGCGGAGAACGACAGCAGTGAGAGCGTTTAATTTCAAGCCTTTTTCGGTCCATTCGAGACCTTGAGGATTGGCAATTCCTACTGGTCCTGCTTGGTTTTCATCTGCGAGAACTTCGGCCTTTCTCAAGTGAGCAAAGGCAGTTCCCAAGTTGAATTCGCGAGCCTTATCATCTGCATTGACAAAGACTGCGTAGATATCTCCATTTGGAGCAGTGATTTGGTAGCCGATGACCACGTCTTCTTTTTCAACACCATTTTGGCCTGGGACAGTAATGAGTTGGACGCGCTCTTTGATATCTTGTAGACTCTTGAGTCGGAAGGCATCTGTAGATTGACGAAGAGCGATCAGACCTTTCATGTAGTCACGGCTCTTGACATTTTCAGGATATGCTTTGCCATCTGTAGCCTTGGTCCAGTCAAACTTGTTGACAGCATCACTAGAGTCGTAAGAGTCATGGATAAAGTAAGGATAGACAAATGGCTTGCCGTCCTTGTCACGTAACAAGTGAGATTTGTTTGGGACCTTATCGTCTGGAACAGGAGTCTTGTAGGCTGGGTCTAGGAATTGTTTGGTACGTCCGTATTCCTGACCAGAGTGGATAAACGGAGTTCCTTGAGCAGTCAATACCATGAGGTTTCCAAGTCGCAAACGGCGATGGATTTCAGCATAGTTCTCAGCCTTGCTAGGATCTTTTTTGATAGACTGGGCAATGATGTCAAAGAGGGTCAAGTTATCATGGGCTGCGATATATTGGATAACATCTCCAGGATTGTCAGCTTCAAAGTTAGTTGGTTGGGCAATGAGATTTTTAAAGATGGTGTTGATATCTCGTTTGCCACCTGTGATAAAGGCAGGTTGCCCTTCGTTTGGATAGCCAGACTTGAGGTTGTTGCGGATGTCGTCTGAAAAGACAGCGACAGTATCTGTTTTCTTCATCCAATCTTGGTCGGCAGGTTGTACAGGCGTATTTTCATCACCAGTATAGGTCCTCCAGCCTTCACCTAGCATGGTAAGATTTGGATTGAGGGCGCGTGCAGCCTTGTATGCTTCTTCGATAGAAGCTGCATCGTGGTCTCCCATCATATCGAAACGGAAACCATCCACTTTGTAGGTTTCAACTAGATACTTGATAGAGTCTACCAAGACACGCTTAGACATGTAGTGGGTTGTTCCCAAACGACCGCCTCCGAAGCTAGTACGTGGAGTTCCGTCTGCATCCATAAAGTGATAGTAGTTTGGCTCAATATCTTCAAAAATATCAACATTTGCAGTATGGTTGTAGACCACATCCAAGATAGCCCCCATGCCACGTTTGTGGATTTCGTTGATGAGGTTTTTGAATTCTGCGATACGTTTTTCTGGATCCTTAGGATCGCTTGAGTACATACCAGTCAAGGAGAAGTAGTTTTGAGGGTCATATCCCCAGTTGTAATTGCTGTTGCTTGAAGCGTAGGCAGACAAACGTTCTTGGTTCTTCAATTCATTGACAAAGTAGTAAGACAAGACTGGAAGGAGCTGGATGTGGGTCACACCCAAGTCTTTGAGATAGTCCAGTTTTTCGATAAAGGCTTCAAAGGTACCAAATGGCTTGGTCAAGTCTTTTGCGATCGCAGGATCCGAAGTGAAGTCACGTACATGAGCTTCATAGATAACGGCATCTTCACGTGATTTGAAGTTACGAATCTTTCCATAGGTCAAGTCTTGCGGACCTAACTTCTCTGGATCGACAAAGGCAGCTTTAGCGACCTTATGAGCGGCATCTGTTTTTGCTAGGTCACTGTTCCAAGCCGCTAATGATTTGGCATAAGGGTCAAGAACGAGGACAGTTTTACCTTGGCGCTCGATTTGGTAGTGGTAGTAGTAGCCAGTGTAGTTGCTGATACCGAGACCAGAGTTTGCATCCAGAGTTTGTTTCCAGGTTCCTTTTTCTCCTTTTTCAAGGGCGACAGTTCCAACTACTTTTTCAGGGTCTTTCTTGTCATAGACAACAACGGAAACCTTATCAGCACTTGGAGACCAGAGGGTGAGGTCAACACGCTTGCCATCTTCTTTTAGAGTTGCGCCGAGTGGACCATCGTAACTGTAGGACTCATCCTTGAGGCGCCAGCTTGAACATGTCGTAAAGCGGTCTGAATTGTAGCTGACAGTGTACGGGTGTTGGGTGTCAGAGAAGTTGCCGATATAGGTCACTTTTTTACCTGCCTCATCCACTTCCACGTCTGTGATAGTTACTTTATTCCCTTGGTAATCAGTGATGCTGGAGTGTTTGAGGATATCGTCTTTCTTAGCTCCAACGAGGGTAGAAAAACTGCTTTCGATACGAGATTTAGCCACGTGTTGGGCACCAGTCATGCGGATATCGTGTACATAGTAGGGGTTGGTGTAGATGGTTTCGTCATCATCTTTGAGGAAAATCTGACTGTGATTTTTTAGATCAGTGAATTTATAATCTTCTTTTCTGATTTTCACATCATCGCCTTTCTTGCTTTCGTCTAGTAATAAAAATCCAAATTCTCTTGCAGCTTCATTGAGTGGAATGTCAATGTAACGACCATATTTTCCAGTTGCGGTAAAGTCAGTACCGTCAGGCCATTCTCCACTGCTTGGGTTTTTGACATCGCCCCAATACCAAAGAGATTTTTTGTCATAGTTGCCATCGGTGCGGTAGTAGTTGACACGAATAGTTCCTGCTGGTTGAGGGCGGTAGTTGTATACCTTGTAGTTTTCATCTAGCCAAGCCTCGTTCATTTTGGGAGAGAGGCGTTCTACCGAACGGTCTCCTGTTAGGTTATCCCCTTTGGTATTGTTAATAAGGAAGCTGACTTTCTTGGCTTGCTCATTTTTGAGTTTGACATCTAGGTAATAGCCGTAGTCATCTTGCTTGGCATCCTTAAAGGACGTGGCTCCATTGGGCCAGTTTTCAGACGGCTTTTCAACATCGTCCCAAGTCCAAAGACCTTGAGAATCTTTGTTTTCTTCAGGGAGTTTTTTTACATGGATGCGGAAGTGGTTGTCTGCGATGGGTTCTTCAGAACTAGTGTCTGCTTGAGATTTTTGATCAGAACTTGGCGTTGAAGTCGGAGTATCTGCCTTCTCTTCCTTGCTGTTAGGCTGGCTTGTGGTAGTGTCGTCTTGTTTAGGTGTTTCAGCTGCTAGAGGAGCTTCAGTTGCGGGTGCTTCTTTTTTAGCGTCAAGGGAAGCGTTTGCATTCTTTTGTTCAGAAATAGGGCTTTGCTCTTGTGCTTGACTTGCTACAGTCTCAGTAGGGGTCTTGGTCACAGCGCTGGTATTTTCCTGAGCTTGAGGGAGGTTTTCGTTAGCCGAAATGGTTGGCATTGCAGCTGAAAGCAGGACAATGCTAGCACCGATAAGGACAGAGCCTGTTCCATTTTTCAAGGAACGAATACCATAAATCATTTTTTTCTCAGTTTGAGATGGGTTCTTTTTCATCACAATTCTCCTTGTGTAGTTGATCCCTATCAGTATAGCACGAGGTAAACATTTGTGCAAGCGTTTTCCTGTTTTTTGAGAGAAAATATGAGACCGATTTTCTTGAAATTTTGAAATAATATATAGGAAAAGATTGTTTAAAAAATAGTAAAAAAAACTTGAAAAATCTGGCTAAATAAGGTATAATATGAATAATCATTTGTCGTAGGTTTTGTCTGAAATATTGTCCAGACAGGACTCACAGCAGTTAAATCTCCTGAAAAAGTCGGATTTAGCTGCTCTTTTTGTGCTTTTTTTCAGGTTTTCGAGTCGTTGTAACAAAGATTTAAAGATTCTGAAAATTCATCAAAGGGACACGGTGATAGGGTTTTACAACCATATGACGAATATAAAAGCCTGATTGACAAGGCTTGGAATTTATTTACAAAGGAGAATCATCTTGGCAGGACATGACGTTCAATACGGGAAACATCGTACCCGTCGTAGTTTTTCAAGAATCAAAGAAGTTCTTGACTTACCAAATTTGATTGAAATTCAAACGGATTCATTCAAAGATTTCCTAGACCACGGACTTAAGGAAGTATTTGAAGATGTATTGCCAATTTCAAACTTCACAGACACTATGGAGTTGGAATTTGTTGGCTATGAAATCAAGGAACCAAAATACACACTTGAAGAAGCTCGTATCCACGATGCTAGCTACTCAGCACCAATTTTTGTAACCTTCCGCTTGATCAACAAGGAAACTGGCGAAATCAAGACCCAAGAAGTCTTCTTTGGTGATTTCCCAATCATGACCGAAATGGGTACTTTCATCATCAACGGTGGTGAACGTATTATCGTATCTCAGTTGGTTCGCTCGCCAGGTGTTTACTTTAACGATAAAGTTGATAAAAACGGTAAAGTGGGTTACGGTTCAACTGTTATCCCTAACCGTGGAGCTTGGTTGGAACTTGAAAGCGATTCAAAAGACATCGCCTATACTCGTATTGACCGTACTCGTAAGATTCCATTTACGACCTTGGTTCGTGCGCTTGGTTTCTCAGGTGATGATGAAATCTTTGATATCTTTGGTGATAGTGAGTTGGTTCGCAATACTGTTGAAAAAGATATCCACAAGAATCCAATGGACTCTCGTACAGACGAAGCCTTGAAAGAAATTTATGAACGCCTTCGTCCAGGTGAGCCTAAGACTGCTGAAAGCTCACGTAGCTTACTTGTGGCACGTTTCTTCGACCCACGTCGCTACGATTTGGCAGCTGTTGGTCGTTACAAGATCAATAAAAAATTGAACATCAAGACACGCTTGCTCAACCAAACCATCGCTGAACCATTGGTAGATCCTGAAACTGGTGAAATCTTGGTAGAAAAAGGAACTGTCTTGACTCGTAGCGTGATTGAAAGTATCGAGCACCACTTGGATGGCGACTTGAACAAGATCGTTTATATTCCAAACGATGCAGCTGTTCTGACAGAACCAGTTGTCCTTCAAAAGTTCAAGGTTGTTGCGCCAACGGATCCAGATCGTGTCGTAACCATCATTGGGAATGCCAATCCAGATGACAAGGTTCGTGTTGTAACTCCTGCGGATATCCTTGCTGAGATGAGCTACTTCCTCAACTTGGCAGAAGGTATCGGACGTGTGGATGATATCGACCACCTTGGAAATCGTCGTATCCGTGCAGTTGGTGAATTGCTTGCAAACCAAGTACGTCTTGGACTTTCTCGTATGGAACGTAATGTCCGTGAACGTATGTCTGTTCAGGATAATGAAGTTTTGACACCGCAACAAATCATTAACATCCGTCCTGTAACAGCTGCGGTTAAAGAATTCTTTGGTTCATCACAGTTGTCACAGTTCATGGACCAACACAATCCACTTTCTGAGTTGTCTCACAAACGCCGTTTGTCAGCCTTGGGACCTGGTGGTTTGACACGTGACCGTGCTGGATATGAAGTACGTGACGTGCATTACACTCACTATGGTCGTATGTGTCCAATCGAGACACCTGAAGGACCTAACATCGGTTTGATCAATAACTTGTCATCTTACGGACACTTGAACAAGTATGGATTTGTTCAAACACCATACCGTAAGGTTGACCGTGAAACAGGTGTTGTGACCAACGAAATCGTTTGGTTGACAGCCGATGAAGAAGATGAATATACTGTAGCGCAGGCTAACTCTCGCCTCAACGAAGATGGGACTTTTGCTGAGAAAGTTGTCATGGGACGTCACCAAGGGGTCAACCAAGAGTATCCAGCTAATGTTGTTGACTACATGGACGTATCACCAAAACAGGTAGTTGCCGTTGCGACAGCATGTATTCCTTTCTTGGAAAACGATGACTCCAACCGTGCCCTCATGGGTGCCAACATGCAACGTCAGGCAGTGCCTTTGATTGATCCAAAAGCACCTTACGTTGGTACTGGTATGGAATACCAAGCAGCCCACGATTCAGGAGCTGCTGTGATTGCTCAGTATGACGGTAAAGTTACTTACGCAGATGCTGACAAGGTAGAAGTTCGTCGTGAAGACGGTTCGCTAGATGTTTACCACATCCAAAAATTCCGTCGTTCAAACTCAGGTACTGCCTACAACCAACGCACTCTCGTAAAAGTTGGTGATGTCGTTGAAAAAGGTGACTTTATCGCTGATGGGCCTTCTATGGAAAAAGGGGAAATGGCGCTTGGACAAAACCCAATCGTTGCCTACATGACTTGGGAAGGTTACAACTTCGAGGATGCCGTTATCATGAGCGAACGCTTGGTCAAAGACGATGTCTACACATCTGTTCACCTCGAAGAATATGAATCAGAAACGCGCGATACAAAGCTTGGGCCTGAAGAAATTACTCGTGAAATTCCAAACGTTGGTGAAGATGCCCTTAAAGACCTTGACGAGATGGGAATTATCCGTATCGGTGCTGAGGTTAAAGAAGGCGATATTCTTGTAGGTAAAGTCACACCTAAGGGTGAGAAAGACCTTTCAGCTGAAGAACGTCTTTTGCACGCTATCTTCGGAGACAAGTCTCGTGAAGTTCGTGATACTTCTCTTCGTGTACCTCACGGTGCCGATGGTGTCGTTCGTGATGTCAAGATCTTTACCCGTGCAAATGGTGATGAGTTGCAATCTGGTGTGAATATGCTGGTTCGTGTTTACATCGCTCAAAAACGTAAGATCAAGGTCGGAGACAAGATGGCCGGACGTCACGGAAACAAAGGGGTTGTATCCCGTATCGTTCCTGTAGAAGACATGCCTTACCTTCCAGACGGAACTCCAGTCGACATCATGTTGAACCCACTTGGGGTGCCATCACGTATGAATATCGGTCAGGTTATGGAGCTTCACCTTGGTATGGCAGCTCGTACTCTTGGTATCCACATCGCGACACCGGTCTTTGACGGAGCAAGTTCTGAAGACCTTTGGTCAACCGTTAAAGAAGCAGGGATGGACAGTGATGCCAAGACAATCCTTTACGATGGACGTACAGGTGAGCCATTTGACAACCGTGTATCAGTTGGTGTCATGTACATGATCAAACTCCACCACATGGTTGATGATAAATTGCACGCTCGTTCAGTCGGACCATACTCAACCGTTACCCAACAGCCACTTGGAGGTAAAGCTCAGTTTGGTGGACAACGTTTCGGTGAGATGGAGGTTTGGGCTCTTGAAGCCTATGGTGCGTCAAATGTCCTTCAAGAAATCTTGACTTACAAGTCTGACGATATCAACGGACGTTTGAAAGCTTATGAAGCTATTACAAAAGGAAAACCAATTCCAAAACCAGGTGTTCCAGAATCCTTCCGAGTTCTTGTCAAAGAATTGCAATCTCTTGGTCTTGACATGCGTGTCCTTGACGAAGATGATCAAGAAGTGGAACTTCGTGACTTGGATGAAGGAATGGACGAAGATGTCATCCACGTAGATGACCTTGAAAAAGCCCGCGAAAAAGCAGCCCAAGATGCAAAAGCAGCATTTGAAGCTGAAGAAACTGCAAAAGCGGAAGCAACAGAAGAAGCTGCTGACCAAGAATAAGCAGTTCACTTAGAATAGAAAGGGAAGAAATAGTGGTTGATGTAAATCGTTTTAAAAGTATGCAAATCACCCTAGCTTCTCCAAGCAAAGTCCGTTCATGGTCTTATGGAGAAGTCAAAAAACCTGAAACAATCAATTACCGTACGTTGAAACCAGAACGTGAAGGACTCTTTGACGAAGTCATCTTTGGTCCTACAAAAGACTGGGAATGTGCTTGTGGGAAGTACAAACGCATTCGTTACAGAGGGATTGTTTGTGACCGCTGTGGGGTTGAAGTAACGCGTACAAAAGTTCGTCGTGAGCGTATGGGGCACATTGAGTTGAAAGCTCCTGTATCTCACATCTGGTATTTCAAGGGGATTCCAAGCCGTATGGGCTTGACCCTTGATATGAGCCCTCGTGCCCTCGAGGAAGTTATCTACTTTGCGGCTTATGTGGTAATTGATCCGAAGGATACTCCACTTGAGCACAAGTCAATCATGACAGAGCGTGAATACCGTGAGCGCCTGCGTGAGTACGGTTATGGATCATTCGTTGCCAAGATGGGTGCCGAAGCCATCCAAGACCTCTTGAAACAAGTAGATCTTGAAAAAGAAATTGCGGAACTCAAAGAAGAGTTGAAAACAGCTACTGGACAAAAACGTGTCAAAGCCATCCGTCGTTTGGATGTTTTGGATGCCTTTTACAAGTCTGGAAACAAACCTGAATGGATGATTCTCAACATCCTTCCGGTTATTCCACCAGATCTTCGTCCAATGTTGCAGTTGGATGGTGGCCGCTTTGCCTCATCTGACTTGAACGACCTCTACCGCCGTGTTATCAACCGGAACAACCGTTTGGCTCGTTTGCTTGAGTTGAATGCACCTGGTATCATCGTTCAAAATGAGAAGCGTATGCTTCAAGAAGCGGTTGACGCTTTGATTGACAATGGTCGTCGTGGTCGTCCGATTACAGGACCAGGTAGCCGTCCGCTCAAATCATTAAGCCACATGCTCAAAGGTAAACAAGGACGCTTCCGTCAAAACTTGCTCGGTAAACGTGTTGACTTTTCAGGACGTTCTGTTATCGCCGTTGGTCCAACTCTTAAGATGTACCAATGTGGTGTGCCACGTGAAATGGCGATTGAGCTCTTTAAACCATTCGTTATGCGTGAAATCGTTGCGCGTGATATCGTGCAAAACGTGAAAGCAGCTAAACGCTTGGTAGAACGTGGAGATGAACGTATCTGGGATATTCTTGAAGAAGTAATCAAAGAACACCCAGTGCTTTTGAACCGCGCACCTACCCTTCACCGTTTGGGTATCCAAGCTTTCGAACCAGTCTTGATTGACGGTAAGGCCCTTCGCTTGCACCCGCTTGTCTGTGAAGCCTACAATGCCGACTTTGATGGTGACCAAATGGCCATCCACGTACCGCTTTCAGAAGAAGCCCAAGCAGAAGCTCGTATCTTGATGTTGGCTGCTGAGCATATCTTGAACCCGAAAGATGGTAAACCAGTTGTTACTCCGTCTCAGGACATGGTTTTGGGTAACTACTACTTGACCATGGAAGAAGCTGGTCGTGAAGGTGAAGGAATGGTCTTCAAAGATCGTGACGAAGCTGTTATGGCTTACCGTAATGGCTATGTTCACCTCCACTCACGTGTAGGTATCGCGACAGATAGCCTCAACAAACCATGGACAGAAGAGCAAAAACACAAGGTCTTGCTGACAACGGTTGGTAAAATCCTCTTCAATGATATCATGCCAGAGGGTCTACCTTACTTGCAAGAACCTACAAATGCTAACTTAACAGAAGGCGTTCCAGCTAAATACTTCTTGCCACTAGGTGGAGATATCAAGGAAGCCATTCGCAATCTTGAACTCAACCCTCCATTCAAGAAGAAAAATCTTGGAAATATCATCGCTGAAATCTTCAAGCGTTTCCGTACGACAGAAACTTCTGCCTTACTTGACCGCATGAAGAACCTCGGTTACCACCACTCAACTCTTGCGGGATTAACAGTGGGTATTGCCGATATCCCAGTCGTTGATGACAAGGCTGAAATCATCGAAGAATCACACAAACGTGTAGAACAAATCACCAAACAATTCCGTCGTGGTATGATCACAGACGACGAGCGCTACAACGCTGTAACAGCTGAATGGCGTGCTGCCCGTGAAAAATTGGAGAAACGTTTGGTTGCCAACCAAGATCCTAAGAACCCAATCGTAATGATGATGGACTCTGGAGCCCGTGGTAACATCTCAAACTTCTCACAGCTTGCCGGTATGCGTGGTTTGATGGCCGCTCCGAATGGACGTATCATGGAATTGCCGATCCTTTCAAACTTCCGCGAAGGTTTGTCAGTACTCGAAATGTTCTTCTCAACTCACGGTGCCCGTAAGGGTATGACCGATACGGCCCTTAAGACAGCCGACTCAGGTTACTTGACTCGTCGTTTGGTTGACGTTGCCCAAGACGTTATCATCCGTGAGGACGACTGTGGAACAGACCGTGGTCTCTTGATCCGTTCTATCGCAGAAGGAAAAGAGATGATCGAGTCTCTCGAAGAGCGTCTCAATGGTCGTTACACTAAGAAAACTGTTAAACATCCAGAAACTGGTGCAGTGATCATCGGTCCAAATGAGTTGATTACAGAAGACAAGGCGCGTGAAATTGTTAATGCTGGTGTGGAAGAAGTGACTATCCGTTCCGTATTTACATGTAACACTCGTCATGGTGTCTGCCGTCACTGTTACGGTATCAACTTGGCGACTGGTGATGCGGTTGAAGTTGGTGAAGCAGTCGGTACAATCGCTGCCCAATCTATCGGGGAACCTGGTACACAGCTTACAATGCGTACCTTCCACACGGGTGGGGTTGCCTCAAATACCGATATCACTCAAGGTCTTCCTCGTGTCCAAGAAATCTTTGAAGCCCGCAATCCTAAAGGGGAAGCGGTCATCACAGAGGTCAAAGGACAAGTTACAGCTATCGAAGAAGACGCATCAACTCGTACCAAGAAAGTCTTTGTTAAGGGTGAAACTGGCGAAGGTGAATATGTCGTTCCATTTACAGCACGTATGCGTGTCGAAGTTGGAGACCAAGTCTCTCGCGGTGCAGCATTGACAGAAGGTTCTATCCAACCAAAACGTCTCCTTGCTGTTCGTGATGTCTTGTCAGTTGAAACTTACCTCCTCGGTGAAGTACAAAAAGTTTACCGTAGCCAAGGGGTAGAAATCGGTGACAAACACATCGAGGTAATGGTTCGTCAAATGATCCGTAAAGTTCGTGTCATGGATCCAGGTGACACAGATCTTCTCATGGGTACCCTCATGGATATCAATGACTTTACAGATGCTAACAAAGATGTTCTTATCGCAGGTGGTGTTCCAGCGACTGGTCGCCCAGTTCTTATGGGAATCACCAAAGCCTCACTTGAAACCAACAGTTTCTTGTCAGCGGCTTCCTTCCAGGAAACAACTCGTGTCCTTACAGATGCGGCTATCCGTGGTAAGAAAGACCATCTCCTTGGACTCAAGGAAAATGTTATCATCGGTAAGATCATCCCAGCAGGTACTGGTATGGCTCGCTACCGTAACCTTGAACCACAGGCTATCAATGAAGCAGCATATCTGGCTCCAGAACAAGAAGAGACTGATCTTGCTCCAGTAGAGGAAGCTGTTGAAATCCAAGTTGAAGAAACAGTGGAATAAAAGCAAACAAGAGAACCCAAAGGTTCTCTTTTGTTTTACTCTTCTACCTATTGGGGTTAGGTGAGCACGACGCAATATCTCTCAAATCGCTTCAACAATTTTTATAGTTCATTTTCAAAAAGTAAAAAAATATCGGATAGGGGTCTGTCAGAACTTAAAAATAATCCTCACCAATAATTTTCCATTTTTGTCAGTTGAGCGCTAAAACAAGACACTTGAGAAGAGGGGAGGGATTTTATCTTTCACGTAGAGTATAATCATGTATACGAAGGGGGGACTGAAAATGATAAAATCAATTCGCATCTTATTGTTACTGGCTTTGATCCAGATTAGTCTGAGTAGCTGTTTATTGTGGAAGGGAACCATCGTAACCTTAAAGCAATCAAGCGCCTATTTTCTAGTGTTTATCGTATTGGCATCAGGTCTGTGCGCGGGGATGAATTTCTTTTATACCCAAAATCAGGATGTTCATAGCATTATAAACAGTCAGAAAAAAGTGAAACTATTTTATAGTACCTTGTTGGTCTTAAACCTAGTAGGTGTCTGTCTGGTGTTATCGGAGACTATCTTAACACAGACAGCTTTTCAGCAAGAGTTGGTAGACCTTTTCTTGCCCTCCTTCTTTTTCTTGTTTGGCATTGATTTACTTGTCTTTTTACCGTTTGAAAAATACAGCCGAGATTTGGGAGCAACTCTCAATAAGAAAAAAACAGTTATCCTGACAGTTATCGCAACCTTGCTGTTCTTGAGAAATCCAATGACAGTTTTATCCATTGTTTTTTATGTTGGTTTAGGCTTCATTTTTGCTCGGTTTTTATTTCCGAAATCCATGAGAAGAGAATTTTCCTTTTACGGCCACGTAATCCGAGATATTTTACTTGTTAGCGCTATGTGTATATTTTTTTAAAAACACTTGTCTATCAATAAAAATCCCTTATTTTAGCAAAGTTGTTATAGTAAGTTTGTAAAGAAAATTCACACAAAAGAAAACTTTTTGGTATAATAGTAACATGTACACAAAAAATGAAGAAGAGCTGATCAATCTGGGAGAACGCCTAGGAACCTTGCTCCAAAAAAATGATGTTTTGATCTTGTCTGGGGAATTGGGTGCTGGTAAAACAACCTTTACCAAGGGTCTTGCCAAGGGCTTGGGTATTCGTCAGATGATCAAAAGTCCAACTTACACCATCGTGAGAGAGTATGAGGGCCGCCTTCCGCTCTACCACTTGGATGTCTATCGGATTGAGGGGGATGCTGATTCGATTGACTTGGATGAGTTTCTCTTTGGTGGTGGTGTGACCGTTATCGAGTGGGGACATCTTTTGGGTGAGGATTTGCCAGATTCCTACTTGGAGTTGGAACTCTTGAAAGAGGCTGAGGGTCGTCGCCTCTATTTTACCGCTCAGGGTTCTCGTGCTGAGGAATTGATTAAGGAGCTTCAAGATGGAGTATGAACTTTGTATTCGTGAGGCTGAAGCTCAGGATGCCGCTGCTTTGGTTGCATTCTTGGATTTAGTTGGACAGGAGACAGATTTCACCAGTCTGGATGAAAATGGTATCCTGATGACAGAATCTGAAATGGCGCTTTTTATTGAAAAGCAAGCGACTTCAGATAACCAAATCACTCTCCTAGCCCTCCTGAATGATGAAATTGCAGGTATTTTGAACATCACGGCAGAGCAACGTATACGGGTTCGTCATATTGGGGATATCTTTCTGGTCATCCAAAGGAAGTTTTGGAATCATGGCTTAGGAAGCATACTCCTTGAAGAGGGAATTGAGTGGGCTAAAACCAGTGGAGTTCTGCGTCGTTTGCAGCTCAGTGTACAAAAGCGCAACGAGGCGGCTATCCACCTCTATTCAAAATTTGGATTTATTATAGAAGGCTTACAAGAAAGAGGAGCCTATTTAAAAGAAGGGATATTTTTAGACGTTTACCTGATGGGTAGACTGATAGATAAATGATAAGATGGTAAAAAAAATAATCGGAATGCTACTAGCTTTTCTAGCAGTAACGGCTTTAGGTGTGGGTGCATATGCCTATACTATTTATTATCAAGGAACTGAAACCTTAAGTAAAAAAACTTATAAGAAAATTGGTGAAGAAACCAACGTGATTGAGGCGACAGAGCCTTTGACCATTCTTTTGATGGGGGTAGATACGGGAAATGTAGAACGTACAGACCCTTGGGCGGGGAATAGTGATTCCATGATTCTTCTGACAGTCAATCCGAAAACCAAGAAAACCACTATGATGAGTTTAGAACGGGATATTTTGACCAAGATTGAGACTGGAAATGGCCAAGTTCAGGAAGCAAAACTCAATGCTGCCTATGCCAATGGCGGTGCAGAGTTGGCTATTTCAACCATTCAAAAAATGATGAACATTCATATTGATCGTTATGTGATGGTCAACATGCAAGGACTCCAACAGCTAGTTGATGCAGTTGGGGGCATCACAGTCAACAACACACTCGGTTTTCCAATTTCGATTGCTGATCAGGAAGAATTTAATAAAATCTCGATTGGAGTCGGTGAGCAAACTTTGAATGGTGAGGAAGCCCTGGTCTATTCACGGATGCGTTATCAGGATCCTGAGGGAGACTATGGTCGTCAAAAACGTCAACGTGAAGTCATTCAAAAGATTATGGAAAAGGTCTTGAGCCTCAACAGTATCAGTCATTATCAAGCTATCTTAAAAGCGCTTAGTGATAATATGCAGACAAATGTTGATTTGTCTGCCTCCAGTATTCCACAACTACTTGGTTACCAAGATTCCTTTAAAAACATCGAAACTCATCAACTTCGTGGTGAAGATGCTGAGTTGCAAGGAATCTCTTATCAAATCGTAACGATGGAGCATATGCTGGAAATGCAAAATCTCTTGCGTCGTTCCCTAGGGAGAGAGGACGTAGCAGAGTTGGAGACCAACGCTGTTCTGTATGAAAATCTTTATGGTCGAACAGCACCTTCCACAAATGCTTCAAACGAAGAGATAGAATAAAACAAAGAATCAAATCGTGGGACTTTCCTGCGATTTTTTCAAAAAAATTCGAATAGATAGGTAGGAGGAAAGATGAAAGCAGAAATCATTGCTGTAGGAACGGAAATTTTGACAGGGCAGATCGTCAACACCAACGCCCAGTTTTTGTCAGAAAAGCTAGCAGAAATCGGAGTAGATGTCTACTTCCAAACAGCTGTCGGAGATAATGAAGTGCGTCTCATGTCCTTGCTAGAGATTGCGAGCTTGCGTAGCAGTCTAGTCATTTTGACAGGGGGCTTGGGGCCTACTGAGGATGATTTAACCAAACAAACTCTGGCGAAATTTTTGGGAAAAAACTTAGTGTTTGACCCTCAAGCGCAAGAGAAACTGGATGTCTTTTTTGCTCAAAGGCCAGACTATGCTCGGACACCCAATAACGAGAGGCAAGCTCAAATTGTAGAAGGGGCAACCCCACTGCCAAATGAGACAGGCTTAGCGGTAGGAGGGGTATCGGAAGTAGATGGCGTGACCTACGTAGTCCTTCCAGGACCTCCTAGTGAGTTGAAACCCATGGTCTTAAATCAGCTCTTACCTAAGTTAATGACGGGTGCTAAGTTGTACTCACGAGTGCTCCGTTTCTTTGGGATTGGTGAAAGTCAGTTGGTGACTATTTTAGCGGATTTGATTGACCAACAAACTGATCCAACCTTGGCTCCTTATGCCAAAACGGGAGAAGTGACCTTGCGCTTGTCCACAAAAGCAGTCAGTCAAGAAAAGGCTGATCAAGCATTGGACATCTTGGAAAATCAAATCTTAGATCGCCAGACTTTCGAGGGACTTTCTTTGCGAGACATCTGTTATGGATATGGGGAGGAGACCAGCCTAGCAAGTGTCGTTGTAGAAGAGCTTAAGAAGAGAAAGAAAAGTATTACTGCAGCAGAGAGTTTGACGGCAGGCCTCTTTCAGGCTACTTTAGCAGACTTTTCGGGCGTTTCTGCCATCTTTAATGGCGGTTTTGTCACCTACAGTTTAGAAGAAAAGTCTAAGATGCTGGATATTTCCGAGCAAGAGCTGAAAAAACATGGGGTCGTCTCAGAGTTTACGGCTCAAAAGATGGCAGAACAGGCACGGCTCAAGACTCAGTCTGATTATGGAGTCAGCTTGACGGGTGTGGCTGGGCCAGATAGCCTAGAGGGGCATCCAGCTGGGACGGTCTTTATCGGCTTGGCACATGCAAAAGGGACAGAGGTTATCAAAGTCAATATCGCAGGGCGGAGCCGAGCAGATGTTCGTCAGATTGCGGTTATGCATGCCTTTAACCTAGTTCGCAAGGCTTTATTAAGTGACTAACTTTTGATATAATAGTAGATAGGTCTTAGGACTATTAGAATACAGGAGAATAGAATGGCGAAAAAACCAAAAAAATTAGATGAAATTTCAAAAAAATTTGGAGCAGATCGTGAAAAGGCTTTGAACGATGCCCTTAAATTGATTGAGAAAGACTTTGGTAAGGGTTCAATCATGCGCTTGGGTGAGCGTGCGGAGCAAAAAGTGCAAGTGATGAGCTCAGGCTCATTGGCGCTTGATATTGCACTTGGATCAGGTGGCTATCCTAAGGGACGTATCATCGAAATCTATGGACCAGAATCATCTGGTAAAACAACAGTTGCCCTTCACGCAGTAGCGCAAGCACAGAAAGAAGGTGGCATTGCGGCCTTTATCGATGCCGAGCATGCGCTTGACCCAGCCTATGCTGCGGCCCTTGGTGTGAACATTGACGAGTTGCTCTTGTCACAACCAGACTCAGGGGAGCAAGGTCTTGAAATTGCAGGAAAATTGATTGACTCAGGTGCAGTTGACCTTGTTGTTATTGACTCGGTTGCGGCTCTTGTACCTCGTGCGGAAATTGATGGGGACATTGGAGACAGCCACGTTGGTTTGCAGGCTCGTATGATGAGTCAGGCCATGCGTAAACTTGGAGCTTCTATCAATAAGACAAAAACAATTGCTATCTTTATCAACCAATTGCGTGAAAAAGTTGGAGTCATGTTTGGAAATCCAGAAACAACTCCCGGTGGACGTGCTCTGAAATTCTATGCTTCAGTCCGTTTGGATGTTCGTGGAAGCACACAAATCAAGGGAACTGGTGACCAAAAAGATACCAATGTCGGTAAGGAAACCAAGATTAAGGTTGTTAAAAATAAGGTGGCTCCACCGTTTAAGGAAGCCTTTGTTGAAATCATGTATGGAGAAGGAATTTCTAAGACCGGTGAGCTCTTGAAGATTGCAAGTGACCTGGATATCATCCAAAAAGCCGGAGCATGGTACTCTTACAAGGGTGAAAAAATCGGACAAGGATCTGAAAATGCTAAGAAATACTTGGCAGATCACCCAGAAATTTTTGATGCCATTGACCATCAAGTTCGTGTTCAATATGGCTTGATTGAAGATGAAGAAGGGACAACTCCTACTTCTGGCGTTGAGGATCTAGCACCTAACCAAGAAGTAACACTTGACCTAGGCGATGGACTTGAAATCGAAATCGAAGAATAACATAAAAAGTAGCAGATAGGAACTGCTACTTTTTATGTTTGTTTCAGATGAAAGAACTAATGGTCACTAAAACGACGATACTCGATATGAAAGTCAAAGTAATGTTCATCTTGCAATTTCTGGAAGATGTCGCGATAGGCTTCCTCGTCGAAATGGTCACCGCGGTAGAGAATTTCAAAACTCAAATCATCGTACTCTAGAAAAGCGTTGGCTGTTTTGAAACCATTTTGGCGATAGAAATCCATGCGGGCCTTTCTCTGCTCCAAGTTATCGCATTCTTCATCCAATCGCTCGACTTCAAGCAACATGGTTCGCTGGTAAAAATCAGTCAGCTTTTCGATAATTTCCTTTCCGTACCCGTGGCTTCTCAGGTGGGGCATGATGGCAAAAAAGCTGATATAGAAAGCTTTGGGGTTGGAAATAGAGAAAGCAAAGCCGACAAACTCTTCCTGGTTATAAAAGGCAAAGAAGTGGGCGTCATCTCGGTCTTGATAGCGTAAAAACTCTGACAGAGGGACTCGTTCTTCCTCAGGGAAAGCTTCCTTGTTTAGCTTTTCAACCTTATCAAGATCCGGAAATGCATCGGTTATTAATTGACTGGTCAAACTCATAAATGACCTCCTTTTCTTGATTATAGCAAATTGTCCCTCTGTAAGCAATTGATTTTAAGAAATCCAAGCAATTCTTGTCGCTCCTTTAGAAAGCTGATATAATAGCTTTATGAATAAGAAAAGAAAAGTGGATTTGGTCAATGGTCCAATCCTTCCTTCGCTTTTAAGCTTTGCCTTTCCAATCTTACTGTCTAATATCTTTCAACAGCTTTATAATACGGCTGACGTCTTGATTGTTGGGCGTTTTCTTGGCCAAGAATCCTTGGCAGCAGTAGGAGCAACAACGGCCATTTTTGACTTGATTATAGGCTTTACGCTTGGTGTGGGAAATGGCATGGGGATTGTCATTGCTCGCTATTATGGGGCTCGTAATTTCACTAAAATTAAAGAAGCGGTTGCTGCAACTTGGATATTAGGAGGGCTTCTAAGTATTTTAGTTATGCTGATGGGATTTGTCGGCCTCTATCCACTCTTGCAATACTTAGATACTCCGGCGGAAATCCTTCCCCAGTCCTATCAATATATTTCTATGATTGTGACCTGTGTCGGTGTCAGCTTTGCTTATAATCTCTTTGCAGGCTTGTTGCGGTCCATTGGTGACAGTCTGGCTGCGCTTGGTTTTCTGATTTTCTCTGCTCTGGTCAATGTGGTTTTAGATCTCTATTTTATCACGCAACTGCAACTGGGAGTTCAATCTGCGGGACTTGCTACCATCATTTCGCAAGGTTTGTCAGCGGTTCTTTGCTTTTATTATATCCGCAAGAGCGTTCCAGAACTCTTACCACAGTTTAAACATTTCAAATGGGACAAGGCCTTGTACGCGGATCTTTTGGAGCAAGGTTTGGCTATGGGATTGATGAGTTCGATTGTGTCTATCGGTAGTGTGATTTTACAGTCTTCTGTCAATACCTTTGGAGCTGTGATTATAAGTGCGCAAACAGCGGCTCGACGCATTATGGCCTTTGCTCTGCTTCCTATGACGGCTATTTCTTCTGCCATGACGACCTTTGCTTCTCAGAATCTTGGGGCTCAGCGACCAGACCGCATTGTTCAAGGTCTTGGTATTGGGAGTCGTTTGAGCATGTTCTGGGCAGGTTTTGTTTGTATTTTCCTCTTTTTTGCCAGTCCAGCCTTGGTTTCCTTCTTGGCCAGTTCAACGGATAATTACTTGGTAGAAAATGGTAGTCTCTACTTGCAAATCAGTTCAGTCTTTTATCCGATTTTGAGCCTTTTACTGATTTATCGCAATTGCTTGCAGGGATTGGGTCAGAAAGTCCTCCCTCTAGTTTCTAGCTTTATTGAACTAATCGGCAAAATCGTTTTTGTGGTCTTGATTATCCCTTGGGCAGGGTATAGGGGAGTTATCCTCTGTGAACCCCTTATCTGGGTTGCCATGACTATCCAACTTTACTTCTCGCTTTTTCGTCACCCCTTGATAAAAGAGGGCAAGGCAATCTTGGCAACTAAAGGATAATCCTAGCTGGATTTGCTGAATAAAATCCATTTCCTCTAGTGAAAATCGAAAAAACTTGTGTTATAATAAGAAAGATTAAAATGTGAAAAAAGGAGATTCCTAATGGGACGTAAATGGGCCAATATCGTAGCCAAGAAAACGGCTAAAGATGGAGCTAACTCTAAAGTATATGCAAAATTTGGTGTAGAAATCTATGTAGCAGCTAAAAAAGGTGATCCAGACCCAGAATCAAATACTGCTTTGAAATTCGTTATCGACCGTGCTAAACAAGCCCAAGTGCCAAAGCACGTTATCGATAAAGCGATTGATAAAGCAAAAGGAAACACAGACGAAACCTTTACAGAAGGACGTTACGAAGGATTTGGACCAAATGGTTCTATGCTGATTGTTGATACCTTGACTTCAAACGTCAACCGTACCGCAGCTAATGTTCGTGCAGCTTTTGGTAAAAACGGCGGAAACATGGGTGCTTCAGGTTCGGTTTCATACCTTTTTGACAATAAGGGTGTTATCGTATTTGCAGGTGAAGATGCAGATGCAGTCTTTGAGCAATTGCTAGAAGCAGATGTGGACGTGGACGATGTCGAAGCAGAAGATGGAACAATCACTGTTTACACAGCTCCAACTGACCTTCATAAGGCTATCGTTGCCCTTCGTGAGTCAGGTGTAGAAGAATTCCAAGTGACTGAATTGGAAATGATTCCTCAATCAGAGGTTGAGTTGTCAGGTGATGACCTTGAAACTTTTGAAAAACTTTACAGCGTTCTTGAGGACGACGAAGACGTACAAAAGATCTACACAAACGTAGATGGATTCTAATTTGAATAAGAGAAGATCATCCTAAGCGAGAATAAACTTGCTTAGGATATTTTTTATCAAGAAAATAGTTCTCTTGGAAACTTTTTTCTTGACATCTTTTCTGAAAATGATAAAATAGTTCTCACGGAAACCGAATAGTTCTCCAGAGAACTATATGAAATCGTGAGAAGGGAGCAATCATGGACAAACCGATGTTGATTTTTAAACGTTTTGGGCACCAGGTTCATCTGATGGTGCAGAAAGAAGCCAAACGCTGTGGTATTGAATTTATGGGTGGACCGCAAGGGCAGGTCCTGAGATTTTTAGATCGTCGTGAGCAAGACCAGGATCTGGTTTTGATTAAGGATATTGAACAAGAACTCAATGTCACCAAGTCCGTTGCTAGTAATTTAGTCAAGCGTATGGTACAAAATGGTTTGGTCGAGTTAGAGGTCAGTCCAAGTGATAAACGAGCAAAATTTGTTCGTTTGACCGACAAATCACGATCTCAGATGAAGCAAGTCAAGTCTTTCTTTGATCGGATTGACAGGAGTCTACTGGAAGGAATTTCAAAGGAAAAGCTAACCATTTTTGAAGAAGTCCTTGATAAACTACAAGCAAATGTAGAAAAAATAGGAGGAGAGAATGAAGAAACTCGCTAAACGTATTACAGGAAAAGAGTGGGGGATGATCCTACTCACCGTGCTTTTCACTTGTTTCTCGGTCTATCTCGAGTTAGAAGTGCCGACCTATATTTCAGAAATAACAGAATTGATTGGAACACCGGGTACGGAGTTAGGACAACTATGGTCTCCTGCTGCGAAGATGATGGGCTTATCTCTTCTAGCTTTTATGTCATCTGTAACAGTTGGATTTTTTGCTTCTCGTGTTGCGGCGTCCTATACGGCTCATCTACGTAGTGATATTTTTAATCGTGTATTAGATTATTCTCAGACAGAAATTAAACGTTTCTCTATTCCTAGTCTCTTGACTCGGACAACCAATGATATCACTCAGATTCAGATGCTCTTTACCATGGGCTTACAGGTAGTGACTCGTGGGCCTATCATGGCCATCTGGGCCATTGGAAAAATCCTTGGGAAGTCGGAATACTGGCTCTGGGCAGTAGTGGTGGCAGTCATTGTCAATGTCTTGATGACCACTGTTCTCATGACTCTGGCCTTTCCAAAACAATCTGTCATTCAAAAATTGACAGATAAACTCAATAGCATCACCCGTGAAAGTCTGACTGGGATTCGGGTTGTTCGTGCTTATAATGCTGAGGATTATCAAGATCAGAAATTTGAAGAAGCTAATGATGAGGTGACACGACTTAATCTCTTTGTCAACCGTTTGATGGCGATTATGAACCCTATTATGATGGCGATTTCCAGCGGTTTGACCTTGGCTATTTATTGGATTGGTGCCTATCTTATCAACGATGCTAGTTTAACAAATCGTCTGCCGCTCTTTAGTGATATGGTGGTTTTCATGTCCTATGCTATGCAGGTCGTGATGGGCTTCCTTCTCATGGGAGCGCTCTTTATCGTTCTTCCTCGTACCTTGGTTTCTGCAGGGCGTATCAATCAAGTGCTGGACCTTTATTCCTCTATTGAAAATCCTAGTCATGCACAGACAGCGGATCCTTCAGTTCAGGGACAAGTGGAATTCCGTGATGTAACCTTCCGCTACTCTAACAACTCAGAAGCAGTTGTGGAACATGTTACTTTTAAAGCCGAAGCGGGTCAAACAGTTGCCTTTATCGGTTCAACTGGTTCTGGTAAATCTACCTTGGTCAATCTGATCCCTCGTTTTTACGACGTATCAGATGGAGAAATCCTAGTGGATGGTGTCAATGTGCAAGATTACGACTTGGAAGATTTGCGCAATAAGGTCGGCTATATTCCACAAAAAGCTGTGCTCTTCTCTGGAGATGTCAAGGGCAATCTCGACTTTGGTAAGAGTCAAGAAAGTCCTCTAAGCGAAGTTGACATGTGGGAAGCCTTGGAGTTGGCCCAGTCTAAAAACTTTATCGAGGACAAGGAAGCAGGTCTGGCCTCTGAAGTGGCCCAAGGTGGGACCAATTTCTCAGGAGGACAAAGACAACGTTTGGCCATTGCGCGTGCCTTGGCTCGTAAACCAGAGATTCTCATCTTTGATGACTCTTTCTCAGCTTTGGATTACAAGACAGATCGTGTTTTACGCCAAGAGCTAGCTGAAAAAACAAAATCCATGACCAAGCTTATCGTAGCGCAGCGGATTTCTACCATTATGGATGCCGACCTGATCTTAGTATTGGATCAAGGTAAAGTCGTGGGACAAGGCACCCACAAGGAACTTCTAGCTACCAATGAAGTTTACCAAGAAATTGCCTATTCACAACTATCGAAGGAGGAATTGGAACATGGAAAATAAAAAAGTGTCGGTCTGGAAACAGTGCAAACCTTATATGGCAGGCCTCCAACTCCCTCTTCTAATAGCAGTTGTGGCTGCAGTCATTTCAAGCATCATTACTGTTTATGGTCCAACTAAGATTAAAGAAATTACTAACTTGATTTCAGATGGCTTGATGACAGGAATTGATTTAGAGGCTGTTTCAAGTATTGCTAGCTTTTTAGTGATTCTCTATGTATTTGGAGCCATCCTTAATTATACACAGGCCTATATCTTTTCAACAAGTATCCAACATTTTTCAAAACGTTTGCGGACAGCAATTGCTGAAAAAATCAATCGTTTGCCCCTTGGCTATTTTGACCGTCATTCACAAGGAGACACCCTTTCGCGCGTGACTAATGATGTGGATACGGCGGCACAATCTCTCAACCAAAGTCTAGGGACAGTTATCTCAGCTAGCCTCTTGCTAATTGCTGTTTTGATTACCATGTTTGGCATGAACTGGATTTTAGCCTTGGTTACGGTTGTTTCAACTCTTATCGGTTTCGTTTTCGTGTCCATCTTTATGGGCAAGTCACAGGGCTTTTTTAAGAGTCAGCAACAGGATTTGGCAGCTGTAAATGGTTATGTGGAGGAAATGTACTCTGGCCATAATGTGGTGACCAGTTACAATGCTATCGAGAGCACTAAAGAAGAATTTGCGAAATTAAATCATCGTCTATATGACAGTATCTGGAAATCTCAGTTTATTTCAGGGATTATGATGCCAATCATGATATTCATTGGAAACTTTAGCTACGTCTTGGTGATTATCGTTGGTGCAGCTTTGGCATTGAATGGGCACAGCAGTATCGGGATTATCGTTGCCTTTATGGCTTACGTGCGTATCTTTTCTCAGCCCCTTTCTCAAATCGCTCAAGGGATTACCAGCTTACAGCAAGCTAGTGCAGCCATGACCCGTGTCTTTGAATTTCTGGGTGAAGAGGAAATGGAAGATGAATCCCATAAGGAAAGACAATTGAGCAAGATGAAGGGTGAAGTTGTCTTTGATCACGTGTCCTTTGGCTATACACCAGAGCGCACCATCATCCATGACTTTTCTGCGACAGCTCATGCAGGTCAGAAGGTCGCTATCGTTGGACCGACTGGGGCTGGTAAGACCACCATTGTCAATCTTTTGATGAAGTTCTATGAGATAGATAAGGGAAGTATCCGTATCGATGGTGTGGATACTAAGGACATGAAGCGCTCAGAAGTGCATGATGCCTTTTCAATGGTCTTGCAGGATACCTGGCTATTTGAAGGAACGATTCGAGAAAACCTGATCTATAATCAGACGAACATCAGTGATGAGCGGATGATGGAAGCGAGCAAGGCTGTGGGAATCCACCACTTTATTATGACCTTGCCAGATGGTTACGATACTATTTTGGATGATACAGTGACCTTGTCTGTTGGACAAAAACAACTCTTGACCATTGCTCGTGCCCTTCTCAAGGATGCGCCACTCTTGATTTTGGATGAAGCGACTTCTTCTGTTGACACACGGACAGAGGAATTGATCCAAAAAGCTATGGACCGTTTGATGGAGGGAAGAACTTCCTTTGTCATTGCCCACCGCTTGTCAACCATCCGTAATGCCGACTTGATTCTTGTCATGAAAGATGGCAATATCATCGAACAAGGCAACCATGAGGAACTGATGGCGCAAGGTGGCTTCTACGCTGACTTGTACAATAGTCAATTTACAGAAGACGAAGCAGAAGAATAAATCAAAAGAAGGCTTGACGGCCTTCTTTTTCTGCACTATACTAGAAGACAAATGTCTCACCAGTAGACAAAAACAAGGTAATGAATGAGAAATTTAATGAAAAATTATCAAGAATGGTATCGAAATATCAGCTCCAGACTCACCAGCTATCCCACCCTTTTATTTCTATTACGCAGTTTCAATCGTTTGATGACAGTCGCCATGCCCCTGGTCTACCTGACCTTGCTAGTCACCACTTACCTGCAACTAGGACTTGGGAAGCAAGTTGGGGTTTATGTGCTTATTCCTGCAACAGGTTTTATAATTTTGTCTCTTTTCCGTAAGAAAATCAATCATCCGCGCCCCTACGAAACTTGGGACATCCGTCCCCTGCTTGAAAAAGATAGTTCGGGACAGTCGATGCCCAGTCGCCATGTCTTTTCGGCAACTATCATCTCCATGGCCTGTCTGCATGCTAGTCTACCTGTTGGATTGGCATGCTTGCTCTTTTCAGTTTTGCTGGGGTTGGTGAGGGTTTTAGGGGGTGTTCATTATCCCAAGGATGTCTTGGTTGGTTATGCTTGTAGTCTGGTGTGGGGATTCCTTTTCTTCCTATTCTGATATGTAAGTTAAGTTAGTCCTACAACCACTTACTGCTTCAAATTGACCACTTGCTTTTTTGCTCTTGTTTTCCTATCTTAGCTTTGATATAGTAGAGTCAGAAAGGAGATGTGATGAAGTTACGAATTGAGATTGACGGCAATTTAGAGGAGACTGAAATTGTCATCAAGACCCCCACTTTGACAGATGAAATTGCAGACTTGCAACGGCTCTTGCAAGAGTCAAAGGCTCCGAGGTTAACTTTTTACAAGGGGACAGGTGAATATTATCTAGACCTATCGGAAATCCTCTTCTTTGAGACAGAAGGGAGCAAGATTTACGCTCATACCCAGAAGGAAGCCTATGAGGTTCGCCTCAAGCTCTATGAGTTGGAGTCCATTTTGCCTCGTTATTTTATTCGAGTATCCAAGTCAACTATCGCAAACATCCGTCAGATTTACTCAGTGGACAAGTCCTTTTCAGGAACGGGCACCATTTCCTTTTATCAGACCCACAAGGAGGTTCATGTCTCACGGCATTACCAATCCCTCCTAAAAGAAAATCTAAGAAACATGAGGTAACAGACATGAAAAAGAAAGCATTTGGTATTGTTTTATTGGTTTTAGCAGCCTGGATCTTGCTGCAAGGAAATTTTGGCATTCCTTCTTTGGATGGTAAAATATGGCCTTTGATTGGGATCGCCTTTTTTGCTTACCAATCAGTTGAAGCTTTGCTTCGTCGTCATCTAACATCAGCAGTTTTTACCGCTCTAGTAGCCTTAATGATTGCGAATCATTTTTATAACATTTTGCCTATCCCAAATCAGTCTTTATTTTGGGCTAGTATCTTAGCAGTGCTAGGTGTCGGCTACCTCACTCACTCAAGTAAGTTTTGGTATGGGAAAAAATGGTGGTACAACGGTGAGCGAACAGTTGTCACGGATAAGGAAGTCGCTTTTGGTAGTGGAACTTTCTATAAGCAAGATCAAGATCTTGTAGCCGACCAAGTGGAAGTCGCTTTTGGTGACGCAAAAATCTACTATGATAACGCAGAGATGTTAGGTGATTTTGCCACTCTGAATATCGAAGTGGCTTTTGGTAATGCAACTGTCTATGTTCCACAACACTGGCGTGTAGACTTGAAAGTAGAAACATCCTTTGGTGCAGCCAAGGCGGACGCTCCTGTAGCGCCGACTAACAAAACCTTGATTATCCGTGGAGAAGTCGCTTTTGGTAAACTTGGTGTTGTTTACGTCAAATAAAAAAATATTTTAATTCTCTTGATAAATTCAAGAAAGTGTGATAACATAGTACGGTATGTGGTGCTAGCACATCCGCTATATTAGATCTAATAGGAGGAAAACATAATGGCTAAAGTATGTTACTTTACAGGTCGTAAGACTGTATCTGGAAACAACCGTTCACACGCGATGAACCAAACAAAACGTGCCGTAAAACCAAACCTTCAAAAAGTTACTGTTCTTATCGATGGTAAACCTAAAAAAGTTTGGGCTTCAGCTCGTGCTTTGAAATCAGGTAAAGTTGAACGCGTTTAATAAAAATGAAAAGACCTAACTGGTCTTTTTCTTTTGCTCTATAGATAAAACCATTTGAAAAATAGAGTAAATATCTGCCGATACAGCATTCTGCTTTTACACTTGGGATGAAATATGATAAAATAAAGTATCAACTAGTTGAGGTAAAAAAAATGACTGTAAAAATTAATACAAAAGATGGTCAAATCGAACTGACAGATGAAGTGATTGCAACCGTTGTAGGTGGTGCAGCAACTGAGATTTTTGGTGTGGTCGGTATGGCTAGCAAAAATACCCTCAAAGATAATTTCCAAGCCCTTCTTGGTAAGGAAAATTATGCAAAAGGTGTTGTCGTGAAGGCAGCCGAGGATGGCAGCATTGCAGTTGATGTTTATACCGTGTTGAGCTACGGAACAAAGATTAGTGAAGTCTCAAAAAACATCCAAGGGAGCGTTCGTTTTAGCTTGGAAAACCAACTAGGAATTACTGCTCAGACTGTGAATGTCTACATTCAAAATATCAAAGTTGTAGGAGAATAATCGTGTCAAAAATTACTACCAGCTTATTTCAAGAGATGGTGCAGGCTGCATCAACTCGTTTGAATAAGCAAGCAGAATATGTCAATTCATTAAACGTCTTTCCAGTTCCAGATGGAGATACTGGGACAAACATGGGAATGACCATCGAAAATGGTGCTAAAGAAGTAGCAGACAAGCCAGCTTCTACAGTTGGAGAAGTGGCGAGCATTCTTGCTAAGGGGCTCTTGATGGGTGCGCGTGGAAACTCAGGGGTTATCACTTCTCAGCTCTTCCGTGGATTTTCCCAAGCTATTAAGGAAAAAGACGAATTAACAGGTCAAGACTTGGCTCTTGCTTTCCAATCTGGTGTCGAAGTAGCTTATAAAGCAGTTATGAAACCAGTTGAGGGAACTATTTTGACAGTTTCTCGTGGTGCGGCCATTGGGGCTAAGAAAAAAGCCGAGGAGACAGATGATGCTGTTGAGGTCATGCGAGCAGCCTTAGAAGGTGCTAAGAGAGCTTTAGCTAAGACACCGGAAATGCTTCCAGTTCTTAAGGAAGTTGGTGTGGTAGACTCAGGCGGTCAAGGTTTGGTCTTCATCTACGAAGGATTCCTTTCAGCTCTTACTGGTGAATACAGTGCTTCAGAAGACTTTGTAGCGACCCCTGCCAACATGAGTGAAATGATCAATGCAGAGCACCACAAGTCTGTAGCAGGTCATGTGGCAACTGAAGATATTACCTTCGGTTACTGTACGGAAATCATGGTAGCTCTCAAACAAGGTCCAACTTATGCCAAAGATTTTGATTATGATGAATTCCGTAACTACTTGAATGACCTAGGGGATTCTCTTCTTGTTGTCAACGATGATGAGATTGTCAAAGTTCACGTCCATACTGAAGATCCAGGTCTTGTTATGCAAGAAGGACTTAAATATGGTAGCTTGGTCAAGGTTAAAGTGGACAACATGCGTAACCAACACGAAGCACAAGTTGAAAAAGAAGCAGCACAAGTCAGCAAGCCAGCTGAGGAGAAGGAATATGCCCTTATCGCAGTAGTAGCTGGTCAAGGATTGGCAGATATCTTCCGTGCCCAAGGTGTGGATTATGTCATCGAAGGCGGGCAGACGATGAACCCTTCAACAGAAGACTTTATCAGGGCTGTTGAGCAAGTCAATGCTCGCAACATTATCTTCTTACCAAACAACAAAAATATCTTTATGGCAGCTCAGTCTGCGGCTGAAGTGCTTGAACAACCTGCTGTTGTGGTAGAAGCACGTACAATTCCTCAAGGTTTGACGAGCCTCCTTGCCTTTGACCCAAGCAAGTCTATCGAAGAAAATAAAGAACGCATGACTGCAGCTCTTGGCGATGTCATCAGCGGTAGTGTAACGACTGCCGTTCGTGACACAACTATCGATGGTTTGGAAATCCATGAAAATGACAATCTTGGTATGGTAGATGGGAAAATCCTCGTGTCAAACCCTGACATGCACCAAACCTTGACTGAAACTTTGAAACATATGTTGGACGAAGATAGTGAAATCGTGACTTTCTATGTCGGTGAAGACGGAAGCGAAGAACTTGCCAATGAAATTGCCCAAGAAATCGCAGAAGAATTTGAAGATGTTGAAGTAGAGATTCACCAAGGTCAACAACCTGTATATCCATATCTTTTTAGTGTGGAATAAAAATTTAATAGATTAATAAGAAAGTTGATTTTTCAACTTTCTTTTTTTATGACATTTGTCATGTTTCCTAGTGACAGAAGCATCTAGCTCCGCCAACTTCAAAAGGCTATAATTGAAGTAGAAAATGGAGGAAGAAGAGATGAAAAATAAAATGATTGTCGCAGTGAGTTTAGTAGCAGCAGGAGTTATGACCTATCTCATGTTTTCAGGATTGGACGAGGGTTTCTACCGTTTTCCTTGGGAGCTCTTTGCTGGCTTTGGGATGATGTCTTGGCTTGTCAGAGAAGGTTTGAAATTGGTCTCAGATGTGAAAAAGGAGTTTGAGGAATGAAAAAAGCAATCATCTATCTCTTTATCGGCCTGTCACTCTTGGTATGGTTAGTGGAAATGTTTACTGGTTGGTTTGACCAAACCTTGCTTCGCCAATTTATTCGTGGTGCTTGGGGTTTTGGATTTATGATTTTTGTCGTTTTCCCTATGGGAATGAAGTGGTTGAAAGGAGAATCTCATGACTGTGATTAAAGTTGAAAAATTGAGCAAGAAAATAAAAGACAAGGAGATCTTGCGGAACATTGCCTTTGAAATCAACGATGGTGAATGTGTCGCCTTGATTGGGCCTAACGGAGCGGGAAAAACAACCTTGCTTGATTGCCTCTTGGGCGACAAGTTCATGAGCTCAGGTCAGGTCGCCATTCAAGGCTTTGCACCAACAGATCCTCGATTAAAGCAGCTTATTTCTGTCTTGCCCCAAGAAAATGCAGTTGTTCAAAGCTTGAAAGTGAAAGAACTTCTATCATTTTTCAAGTCACTTTATCCCTACAGTCTCTCAGACAAAGAAATTGATGACTTGTTAAGATTCTCAGACAAGCAGAAAAATCAGCTAGCGGGCAAGTTGTCTGGTGGGCAAAAACGTTTGTTCTCTTTTGTGTTGGCTTTAATAGGTCGTCCGAAAATTCTATTTTTAGACGAACCAACTGCTGCTATGGATACCTCGACACGTCAGCATTTTTGGGAAATTGTCAATCGGTTGAAGAAAAATGGTGTGACCATTGTCTATTCTTCTCACTATATTGAAGAGGTGGAGCATACGGCCGACCGCATTTTGGTACTCCACAAGGGTGAATTGATTCGCGATACGACGCCTTATGCTATGCGTGGTGAAGAACAAGAAAAACACTTTACCGTGCCTCTAACCTATCAGGATTTTGTCAATACCTTGACTATAGTTCAAGAGCTTGAAATCAAGCAAAATGCCCTTTCCTTCACAACCAAAGAAGCCAGTCAGGTATGGAAAGCCTTGCAAGAACAGGGCTGCACGATCGAAGAAATTGAAGTTCGCAATCGAACTCTCTTAGATAGTATCTTCGAAACGACTCAAGACTAAAGGAGATTGACGATGAAAAATATGACAAGTCTCATGAAAGTGGAAATTATTCTGATGAAACGGCAAGCCGTCTACTACTTGCTATCCATCGGACTTCCAAGTATGTTTTACCTTATATTCTCTGGTATGATGTCAGGGTCAGATATTCCAGAAATCGTTCTTCAAGCCTATCTTTTTGCCATGACGCTCTTTAGTATCATGTCGAGTGCTTTTTTCAGCATTCCTAGCACACTCGAATCTGATAAGACAAACAACTGGCAAAAATTGATTCAACATTCTCCAGTATCTATGGTAGAATATTATGTATCAAAACTGTTCAGTACTCTGCTAACTTTCTTGTTATCAATTATAGTTGTCTTTTCAGTTGGTCATTTTGTCCGTGGAGTTACGCTACCTTGGCTTGACTGGTTAGTAATAGGTGCTATTTTGCTGGTCGGAAGCGTGGTCTTTATCAGCATGGGTGTCTTGGTGAGCTTGCTTCCCAGTGCTCAACTGATGACGGTTATTGGAAATATTGCCTATATTGCTTTGGCTGTCCTAGGTGGACTATGGTTCCCCTTAAGTTCCTTTCCAGAATGGCTCCAATCCATTGGAAAACTGACCCCAACCTACCAGCTTATGCAGGTCGTCTCTACTTATATGGAGCACCACGAGTTTAACGTTCTTGCTGCCTTGATTGTACTAGGCTATACAGTTTTCTTTGGTGTCTTGGTAATCCAGCTGAAAAAACGGATCGAGGTAAAATAAATCTATGTTGGAAAAATTAAAAAACACTCATTATATGTTTCATATTTCAACAGTGTTTATCATCTTTCCTATAGCGGGTGTCATCAGTGGAGAGTACCCGCCTTTGACCTTGTTCTGGACATTATTATTTGTCCTAGCCTTCTATTCGATTTTATTAAGTCAAAACCGCACCGTGCAGTGGCTAGCCTGGTGGGTCATGATTGCCTACATTTTTTATACATCGGTTTGGCTGAATTCGGGTTTCACATGGTTTATCTTTTATTTATCTAACCTCCTCATTTATGAGCTGGATGAGATTTCTTTTCACTCTTGGCGCTTTGTCAGTTTTGCTGTCCTACAGCCATTGATTCTGACCGGAATCTATATGGTCAATCATGTTAGTCCTTGGCAATTGCTCTTTTTCTTGGTGACCTTTGTCTTTTCTGATGCCTTTACCTTTGGTCTCTATCGAATTCGAGTGTCGGAGGAAATAAAAGAAGAAAAGAGAAAGCAAAATGCTAAGCTCAATCTTTTCTTGGCTGAAAATGAACGCAGTCGTATCGGGCAGGACCTCCATGACAGCCTAGGCCATACCTTTGCTATGCTGAGTGTGAAGACGGACCTTGCCCTCCAGCTACTTCAAATGCAAGCCTATCCTCAAGTGGAAAAAGAATTAAAAGAAATTCATCAGATCAGTAAAGAATCCATGAATGAAGTTCGTACCATCATTGAAAATCTTAAAACCAGAACCCTTGCCTCCGAATTTACGACTGTTAAAAAAATGCTGGAAATTGCAGGAATTGAAACAGAAATCAATCACCAACTAGATACAGCTAGCCTAACTCAGGAATTAGAATCAACGGCTTCCATGATTTTGCTTGAATTGGTGACCAATATCATCAAACATGCCAAAGCATCGAAAGCTTACTTAAAATTAGAACGAACAGAGAAAGAACTCATTCTAACAGTGAGAGATGATGGCTGTGGCTTTGCTTCTCTAAAAGGAGATGAGCTCCATACTGTCCGAGATCGTGTCCTTCCATTTTCTGGAGAAGTAAAGGTGATCAGTCAGAAGTGTCCAACAGAAGTGCAAGTACGACTACCTTATAAGGAGAGAAACTAAGATGAAACTACTTGTTGCAGAAGATCAAAGTATGTTGCGAGATGCTATGTGCCAGTTGCTTACCTTCCAACCAGATGTAGATTCTGTCCTACAAGCTAAGGATGGCCAAGAAGCAATCCAACTCCTAGAAAAAGAGACTGTAGATATTGCCATCCTTGATGTAGAAATGCCTGTTAAGACAGGTCTTGAAGTTTTGGAGTGGATACGAGCGGAAAAGCTAGAAACAAAGGTGGTTGTGGTGACAACCTTCAAGCGCCCTGGTTATTTTGAACGTGCGGTCAAGGCTGGAGTGGATGCTTATGTCTTGAAAGAAAGAAGCATTGCAGACCTCATGCAAACCTTGCACACTGTCCTCGAAGGGCGCAAGGAGTATTCGCCTGAATTGATGGAAGTGGTGATGACGCATCCCAATCCATTGACAGAACAAGATATTGCTGTTTTAAAGGGAATCGCTCAGGGCTTGTCTAACCAAGAAATCGCAGATCAGCTCTATCTATCAAATGGAACCGTCCGAAACTATGTCACCAATATTCTTTCGAAACTAGATGCTGGTAATCGAACAGAGGCAGCCAATATTGCAAAAGAATCTGGTTGGCTTTGATAAGAATGCTAAAAAACATCTCAAACGAATGTTTAATTGAAGGAAATCCATATCTGAATTTAGGAAGTCAATGGGCTTCCTTTTTTGACTCTTTATCAACTGTAGTGGGTTGATTATAACAAAATCCTTGAAACTGTTATCAGAAAACACTTACATAGCGTTAAATAACCCATTTTATGTTAGAATCATATTTAAAAATATCTAAAAAAGAAAGAAGAGGGATATATGCTAATAAATACCCCTAAAATTAAAGGTTTACAAAAAAATGATAACTTGTCATACAAAAGTTTGCTAGAGTCAGAAGACCTATATAAGGAGGAAATTTTCAATGAAAAAACAAGTACCAGAATTGAAGAATATAGAAAAGCAATAGAAGATATTATAGATAAAAATAACGATAATCAAGAAGTCCAAAAAATTGATATCGTTTCTATTATCAAGGCGTATAAAAAATTTAATGGTCCTAGTTTTTTTAAGTCCAGCGGGATGACGGTAGATGCTTTTTACGATAGTAAAAGAAAAAACGTATACATTAATAAGTATTTATCAAATGAAGATAGACATTATGCATGTGCTCATGAGCTGGCTCATTATTTATTTGAAGATTCAAGTGCTTATTTGGATCGTAATAAATCATTTTCACGCCCTTCTTATGAAGCCAAAGCTAATCAATTTGCCTATGAAACACTTCTACCAAAAAAACTATTAGAAAATATAATTATTGAATACAAAAATGAAAAATGCGATAGCGACTTAAATAAAATGTTTAATAAAGATGTCAATGAGTTAATTAAATATATTTCTGATAAAACAGATGTTTCGGAATTTGCAGTGTATAAGCGATTAAAATTTTTAGATTATATCTATTGAGGAGAGTTAGAAATGTCTGATAAAGTTAATGATACTATTGAGAATCAAAAAGTTATCAAAATTCTTTATAAATCTATGTACGATTTGTTTAATGATAGTAATAATGATACTATTGAGAATCAAAAAGCTATCAAAATTTTTAATAAATCTATGTACGATTTGTTTAATCATAGTGATAATAATACTATTGAGAATCAAAAAGCTATCAAAATTTTTTATAAATCTATGTACGATTTGTTTAATGATAGTGATAATGATAATAAGTTAATTGATAAAATAATTTTTAACGATATCAAACTTACAATATCTTGTGAAGTAAGAAAAGATGAGGTAAGCAGAATTCCTGAAACTGAGGAGAAGACAAGTGAAAATAGTTCTATATATTATCCAAACCCTACCCAAGCTTCTAACTCATTTGAAAAAAGTCGTTTTATAGTAAAAGAAATTGACTACAATGACCAACAAAATTTAAAAGGGCACATAGAATTCCTCAGTAAAAATTTACAACAGTCTTTTTTTAATATATTTAAAAATAAGCATCAAGACGCTTTTGCTGCATGGGTATATCAACACATTGCAAATCACGAAGAAAAAAAGAATCGTTCACGAAAAAAAATTATACAAAAAATAAAAAGAATAATACGAAAGTCAGAAAGCTTTGGAGAGCTATATTTGAAAGTAAGGGAAGATAATATAGGCGTCAATGAAGGCTTAATCTATGATTTTGAGTACTTTTCTAATAGGATGCTCTCATATATTTTGTCTAGTTCAAGCCGTGAACAAGTTAAACTACTGGAAGAGAGAAAACTTCGAATTCCACTTGATGACTTTAAAGATTATGATTTGTTATTGAAAGAAAACATCAGTAATTTAGAAATAAATAATTTTCTTACGGGTATTTATAAAAATATTAAAAATAATAAGGGCTCAGAGAGAGATTGTAATAAATCTGAAATAGGAGGAGATGATGATGAAACAAGTGCAACTACGAAAGATTGCAGTTCTAAACAACAAAATAGGAAGTCAGAGAATGTAGAAAATTACAAAGAAAAAGTTGCAATATTAAATGTAGTAGGGGAAGTATACAAACTTAATAATAAAATAAAATGTGATTACTATCATAGAGAAGGCTATGGTACTATAAAAAGTGGGTGGACTATCTTTTATACGTTAAAAGAATTAATTTCTATTTTTGATGGAAGAAGAACTAAGACAGAAAATATAGTACTTAATAATTCTAGTAGTGATCTTATGGTTAGTAGATTTAAATATAATTATTTTAGAGGTTATTCTAATAACAAGCACGATGCTATTCCAGCTGTTTTTAGAAACAGAACTTATCATGGTGAAAAGAATAGCGCCCAATTTTATAGCAAATTTGAAGGATTATATCAAAAAATAGCGAGAGAATATCCTGAAGAACTAGAATATGATAGTAGCATTGGCTCAAGTAAGCGGAATGATGCTTTTTCACGTCTCCAGCATTATGAATTTGGGACATGTCTTCTTGATATGTCTAAAAATCCTTACACAGCTTTGCTGTTTATGATTGATGGCGAGGATTTCCATACTCCCAAATTTGAATTATTTGAGATTGAAGAAGAGAAACATAGGGATAACAATATAGTTTATCTCCCTGAGAAGGTCCAAAAAAATAAACGTCTGATTGCGCAAAATGGAGCATTTCTACATTATGAAAAGCTATATAATTTATTAGGGAAAAAAGATAGAGATAAGATAGTGAAAAAAGAATATAACCCTGACACTATTAAATATGTAAAAAAGAAACTAAAGGAATTAGAGAAGAAAGTTGAAAGAATTAATCGTATTACAGTTGTTATAGAAGTATCAAAGAACTCAGACAGTGAATTTTTTAACGATAATATTGAAGACATAGTTAAAGCTGCTAATAACCTTAAATATGATAAAGAGCTCGATGTAAATGAGAATAAATATATAGGTAATCTTGAGAGACGTTTTGAACCCCTAAAGAATAAGGTTAACTTGGTAGATAAGACACTGCAAGGTACTGATCAATATACTTTGTTAAAAAAATATTTAAAAGCTAAGTTAGATGAGTATGGACATACCAAGAGAAGCCTATTTCCAGATTTTCAAAATTATGTCTCTTATGAAAATGGGCGATATAAACGCCCGGAGGAAAAGAAATCACCGTTTGAAAGGTAATGATTATTCTCTCTTTTGTTTTTTTCAGACAGTGAGGGCAAGTTCATTACCTAAATCCTGTTTAATTTGTTGTTTCTTTAGGGTAACGGTACAGAATTAGTTACTATTATGGTCAAGGAAGTTAGGAAGAAAGTTAATTTTTAGCAGATAGAACCAATAATCCTGGCTCGATAATTTCTGTAGTGGGTAAAACCACTGTAAGAATTATAGAGCCCGTTTTTTGCTTAGAAAAGCGGTCAGAACTAGTGTCGAAGACTTAAAAGATCAGAATAAAAACGAAAAAAATATTGACAAGGAAAGAAAAAATGTGTTACAATAATAGACGGTACTTTTTACTTTTGGTCTCTCAAAAGTGTACAGGGACGTGCTGACAAATGTTGCAAAAGTACACACAGATGGTAGCTGTCACCAAGTGTATCATCACCAAAAATAAAAAAACACAGGAGAATGTAGATGCCTACAATTAACCAATTGGTTCGCAAACCGCGTAAATCAAAAGTAGAAAAATCTAAATCACCAGCTTTGAACGTTGGTTACAACAGTCATAAAAAAGTTCAAACAAACGTTTCTTCACCACAAAAACGTGGTGTTGCAACTCGTGTTGGAACAATGACACCTAAAAAACCGAACTCTGCCCTTCGTAAATTCGCTCGTGTACGTTTGAGCAACCTTATCGAAGTTACTGCCTACATCCCAGGTATCGGACACAACTTGCAAGAGCACAGTGTGGTGCTTCTTCGCGGTGGACGTGTAAAAGACCTTCCAGGGGTACGTTACCATATCGTCCGTGGTGCACTTGATACTGCAGGTGTTAACGATCGTAAACAAGGCCGTTCTAAATACGGTACTAAACGTCCAAAAGCATAAGGAAAGGGGATAAAGAGAAATGAGTCGTAAAAATAGAGCTCCAAAACGTGATGTATTGCCAGATCCGCTTTACAATTCACAACTAGTTACTCGTCTTATCAACCGCGTTATGCTTGACGGTAAACGTGGTACAGCTGCTTCAATCGTTTACGGTGCTTTTGAGCAAATCAAAGAAGCTACTGGTAACGATGCACTTGAAGTATTTGAAACAGCTATGGAAAACATCATGCCTGTACTTGAAGTACGTGCACGTCGTGTTGGTGGATCTAACTACCAAGTCCCAGTTGAAGTTCGTCCAGAACGTCGTACAACACTTGGACTTCGTTGGTTGGTAACAATCGCTCGCCTTCGTGGTGAACACACAATGCAAGACCGTCTTGCAAAAGAAATCTTGGATGCTGCTAACAACACTGGTGCAGCTGTTAAGAAACGTGAAGACACTCACCGTATGGCTGAAGCTAACCGTGCCTTCGCACACTTCCGTTGGTAAGAATAAGATACTAAGGGCGTTAAAAAAGCGACTGAAAATTAGGAAGCTTGACGAAGAATCGAAGATTCTAGGAGAGCTTATCTATTTTCCGAGCTTTTAGCCTAAGTTCAATTCAACTTACCATCTCGTAAGTTGAAACCAACAATAGCATGAAAACATTGAGAACGGGTGGGTCCTGCCTATCCGTTTTTATTAAAATCGTGTTATAATAGAATAGAAATTAAAATAAATAGGAGAAACAAACCTCATGGCACGCGAATTTTCACTTGAAAAAACTCGTAATATCGGTATCATGGCTCACGTCGATGCCGGTAAAACAACAACTACTGAGCGTATTCTTTACTACACTGGTAAAATCCACAAAATCGGTGAAACTCACGAAGGTGCGTCACAAATGGACTGGATGGAGCAAGAGCAAGAACGTGGTATCACTATCACATCTGCTGCGACAACAGCTCAATGGAACAACCACCGCGTAAACATCATCGACACACCAGGACACGTGGACTTCACAATTGAAGTACAACGTTCTCTTCGTGTATTGGATGGTGCGGTTACTGTTCTTGACTCACAATCAGGTGTTGAGCCTCAAACTGAAACAGTTTGGCGTCAAGCAACTGAGTACGGAGTTCCACGTATCGTATTTGCCAACAAAATGGACAAAATCGGTGCTGACTTCCTTTACTCAGTAAGCACACTTCACGACCGTCTTCAAGCAAACGCACACCCAATCCAATTGCCAATCGGTGCTGAAGATGACTTCCGCGGTATCATCGACTTGATCAAGATGAAAGCTGAAATCTATACTAACGACCTTGGTACAGATATCCTTGAAGAAGATATTCCAGCTGAATACCTTGACCAAGCTCAAGAATACCGTGAAAAATTGATCGAAGCAGTTGCTGAAACTGACGAAGAATTGATGATGAAATACCTCGAAGGTGAAGAAATCACTAACGAAGAATTGAAAGCTGGTATCCGTAAAGCGACTATCAACGTTGAATTCTTCCCAGTATTGTGTGGTTCAGCCTTCAAGAACAAGGGTGTTCAATTGATGCTTGATGCGGTTATCGACTACCTTCCAAGCCCACTTGATATCCCAGCAATCAAAGGTATCAACCCAGATACAGACGAAGAAGAAACTCGTCCAGCATCTGACGAAGAGCCATTTGCAGCTCTTGCCTTCAAGATCATGACTGACCCATTCGTAGGTCGTTTGACATTCTTCCGTGTTTACTCAGGTGTTCTTCAATCAGGTTCATACGTATTGAACACTTCTAAAGGTAAACGTGAACGTATCGGACGTATCCTTCAAATGCACGCTAACAGCCGTCAAGAAATTGACACTGTTTACTCAGGCGATATCGCTGCTGCCGTTGGTTTGAAAGATACTACAACTGGTGACTCATTGACAGATGAAAAAGCTAAAATCATCCTTGAGTCAATCAACGTTCCAGAACCAGTTATCCAATTGATGGTTGAGCCAAAATCTAAAGCAGACCAAGACAAGATGGGTATTGCCCTTCAAAAATTGGCTGAAGAAGATCCAACATTCCGCGTTGAAACAAACGTTGAAACTGGTGAAACAGTTATCTCTGGTATGGGTGAACTTCACCTTGACGTCCTTGTTGACCGTATGCGTCGTGAGTTCAAAGTTGAAGCGAACGTAGGTGCTCCTCAAGTATCTTACCGTGAAACATTCCGCGCTTCTACTCAAGCACGTGGATTCTTCAAACGTCAGTCTGGTGGTAAAGGTCAATTCGGTGATGTATGGATTGAATTTACTCCAAACGAAGAAGGAAGAGGATTCGAATTCGAAAACGCAATCGTCGGTGGTGTGGTTCCTCGTGAATTCATCCCAGCGGTTGAAAAAGGTTTGGTAGAATCTATGGCTAACGGTGTTCTTGCAGGTTACCCAATGGTTGACGTTAAAGCTAAGCTTTACGATGGTTCATACCACGATGTCGACTCATCTGAAACTGCCTTCAAGATCGCGGCTTCACTTGCTCTTAAAGAAGCTGCTAAGACTGCACAACCAGCTATCCTTGAGCCGATGATGCTTGTAACCATCACTGTTCCTGAAGAAAACCTTGGTGATGTTATGGGTCACGTAACTGCTCGTCGTGGACGTGTTGATGGTATGGAAGCACACGGTAACAGCCAAATCGTTCGTGCTTACGTTCCACTTGCTGAAATGTTCGGTTACGCAACTGTTCTTCGTTCTGCATCTCAAGGACGTGGTACATTCATGATGGTATTTGACCACTACGAAGATGTACCTAAGTCAGTACAAGAAGAAATCATTAAGAAAAACAAAGGTGAAGAATAATCCATCTTCGCTATAGAAAGAAGTCACTATGGTGGCTTCTTTTTTATGTTCTATATCAAAGAAGATTAGAAAAATATACTCTGAATTAAATTTGGAAGTAATAAGATCGTTCAATTCCCCATTCATATTTATAAAAATAGGAAAAACATTCATAAAAACACGCTTAGATAGAAAATTCAGAAAATTGCTTCTTTTGTCTTGAAAATTTTTGAAAAAATGGTATGATAGTAACAAGCTATTTTTAAGAGAAGAGAAAGGGGAACAATGGAGAAAATCAGTTTAGACGCTCCTAAGACGGGGTCGGACCTAGTTTTGGAAACACTCCGTGATTTAGGAATTGATACCATATTTGGTTATCCTGGTGGGGCTGTCTTGCCTTTATATGATGCGATTTATAATTTCAAAGGCATTCGTCACATTTTAGGTCGTCATGAGCAAGGCTGTTTGCACGAAGCTGAAGGTTATGCCAAATCAACTGGAAAGTTGGGTGTCGCCGTCGTCACAAGTGGACCAGGAGCAACAAATGCCATTACAGGGATCGCGGATGCCATGAGTGATAGTGTTCCTCTTTTGGTCTTTACGGGACAAGTCGCTCGAGCAGGAATTGGGAAGGATGCCTTTCAGGAGGCGGATATTGTCGGTATTACCATGCCCATTACCAAGTACAATTACCAAGTCCGTGAAACGGCTGACATTCCCCGTATCATTACGGAAGCCGTGCATATCGCAACGACTGGTCGTCCAGGTCCAGTTGTGATTGACTTGCCTAAGGATGTATCTGCCTTAGAGACAGACTTCATCTATTCACCAGAAGTACATTTACCGAGTTATCAACCGACGATAGAACCAAACGACATGCAAATCAAGAAAATCTTGAAACAATTGTCTAAGGCTAAGAAACCTGTTTTGTTGGCAGGTGGTGGGATCAGCTATGCAGAAGCTTCAAAAGAATTGAATGAATTTGCTGAGCGCTATCAAATTCCAGTCGTGACTAGTCTTCTGGGACAGGGTACGATTGCGACAAGTCATCCACTTTTCCTTGGTATGGGAGGTATGCACGGGTCATTTGCAGCTAACATTGCCATGACCGAAGCGGACTTTATGATTAGTATTGGTTGCCGTTTCGATGACCGCCTGACTGGCAATCCTAAGACCTTTGCTAAGAATGCCAAGGTTGCTCATATCGATATTGATCCAGCAGAGATTGGTAAGATTATCAGTGCAGATATTCCAGTGGTTGGGGACGCAAAGAAAGCCTTGCAGATGCTTCTGGCAGAACCAACTGTTCATAACAATACTGAAAAGTGGATTGAAAAAGTCACCAAGGACAAGAACCGCGTTCGTTCTTATGATAAGAAAGAACGTGTGGTTCAACCGCAGGCAGTCATTGAACGCATCGGTGAGTTGACGAATGGGGATGCTATTGTCGTTACTGATGTAGGGCAGCATCAAATGTGGACAGCCCAATATTATCCATATCAGAATGAACGTCAATTAGTCACATCTGGTGGTTTGGGTACCATGGGATTTGGAGTTCCTGCAGCTATCGGAGCTAAGATTGCCAATCCAGAAAAAGAAGTAGTTCTTTTTGTCGGTGATGGTGGCTTCCAAATGACCAACCAAGAACTAGCCATCCTAAATATCTACAAGGTGCCCATTAAGGTCGTGATGCTAAATAACCACTCCCTAGGAATGGTTCGTCAGTGGCAGGAATCCTTCTATGAGGGTAGAACTTCCGAGTCAGTCTTTGATACACTTCCTGATTTCCAGTTGATGGCACAGGCTTACGGCATCAAAAACTATAAATTTGATAATCCGGAGACGCTAGAGAAGGATCTAGAAGTCATTCTGGAGGATGTGCCCATGTTTATCGAGGTGGATATTTCTCGTAAGGAACAGGTTTTACCGATGGTACCAGCTGGTAAGAGCAATCATGAGATGTTGGGGGTGAAGTTCCATGCGTAGAATGTTAACAGCAAAACTACAAAATCGTTCAGGAGTCCTCAATCGTTTTACAGGTGTCCTTTCACGTCGCCAAGTCAATATTGAGAGTATCTCAGTTGGTGCGACAGAGAATCCTGATGTATCACGGATTACCATCATTATCGATGTAGCTTCACACGATGAAGTAGAGCAAATCATTAAACAGCTGAATCGTCAGATTGATGTGATTCGCATTCGAGATATCACAGATAAACCACACTTGGAAAGAGAAGTTATCTTGGTAAAAGTATCTGCTCCTGCTGAAAAGCGTGCAGAAATCTTGGCCATTATCCAACCTTTCCGTGCAACGGTAGTAGATGTGGCTCCAAGCTCCATCACTATTCAGATGACTGGAAATGCTGAAAAGAGTGAAGCTTTATTGCGAGTGATTCGACCATATGGTATCAAAAATATCGCTCGTACGGGTGCAACTGGATTTACCCGCGACTAATACTCTTTGATTTTTATTGAGTATAAAATCCAGCATAAATTTGTTAAACCAGCCTAAAAGGCAATAAATAATAGAAAAGAGAGAAAAACTATGGCAGTTCAAATGGAATACGAAAAAGATGTTAAAGTAGCAGCGCTTGACGGTAAAAAAATCGCCGTAATCGGTTATGGTTCACAAGGACATGCGCATGCGCAAAACTTGCGTGACTCAGGTCGTGATGTCATCATTGGTGTGCGTCCAGGTAAATCTTTTGACAAAGCAAAAGAAGATGGATTTGACACTTACACAGTAGCAGAAGCAACTAAATTGGCTGACGTTATCATGATCTTGGCACCAGATGAAATCCAACAAGAATTGTACGAAGCAGAAATCGCTCCAAACTTGGAAGCAGGAAATGCAGTTGGATTTGCCCATGGTTTCAACATCCACTTTGAATTTATCAAAGTTCCTGCAGATGTAGATGTCTTCATGTGTGCTCCTAAAGGACCAGGACACTTGGTACGTCGTACTTACGAAGAAGGTTTTGGTGTTCCAGCTCTTTATGCAGTATACCAAGACGCTACAGGAAATGCGAAAAATATTGCTATGGACTGGTGTAAAGGTGTTGGAGCAGCTCGTGTTGGTTTGCTTGAAACAACTTACAAAGAAGAAACTGAAGAAGATTTGTTTGGTGAACAAGCTGTACTTTGTGGTGGTTTGACTGCCCTTATCGAAGCAGGTTTTGAAGTCTTGACAGAAGCAGGCTATGCCCCAGAATTGGCTTACTTTGAAGTTCTTCATGAAATGAAATTGATCGTTGACTTGATCTATGAAGGTGGATTCAAGAAAATGCGTCAATCTATTTCAAACACTGCTGAATACGGTGACTATGTATCAGGTCCACGTGTGATTACTGAGCAAGTTAAAGAAAACATGAAAGCTGTCTTGGCAGACATCCAAAATGGTAAATTTGCAAATGACTTTGTAAATGACTACAAGGCTGGTCGTCCAAAACTTACTGCTTACCGTGAACAAGCAGCTAATCTTGAAATTGAAAAAGTTGGTGCAGAACTACGTAAAGCAATGCCATTCGTTGGCAAAAACGATGACGATGCTTTCAAAATCTATAACTAATTCTTAGAATAAAAACAGAAGGCGAGTTGGGGGGTACCTAACTCGCTTTTTACCTTGTAAAGTATTTGAGGAGGAGACATGCTAAGTGCAAAAGATGTGGTGAAAGCCCACAAAGTTTTAAGTGGTGTAGTAGTGAATACACCACTGGAATATGATCATTATTTATCAGAAAAATACCAAGCAAAAATTTATCTCAAAAAGGAGAATGCGCAACGAGTCCGTTCTTTTAAAATTCGTGGAGCTTATTATGCCATTTCACAGTTGACAAAAGAAGAACGTGAGCGTGGTGTGGTCTGTGCATCGGCGGGGAATCACGCTCAAGGAGTCGCTTACACTTGTAAGGAGATGAAGATTCCTGCGACAATTTTTATGCCTATCACAACGCCCCAACAAAAAATTGGTCAAGTTCGTTTCTTTGGTGGTGACTATGTGACGATCAAATTGGTCGGAGATACTTTTGACGCTTCGGCAAAGGCGGCCCAAGAATTCACCGTTTCAGAAAATAGAACCTTTATTGATCCTTTTGATGATGCCCATGTTCAGGCAGGACAAGGGACTGTAGCCTATGAAATTCTTGAAGAAGCTCGTAAAGAGTCTATTGATTTTGATACAGTACTAGTGCCGGTAGGTGGTGGCGGACTGATTGCGGGAGTTTCGACCTATATCAAAGAAACCAATCCCGCTATCGAAGTCATTGGTGTTGAAGCCAATGGTGCCCGTTCGATGAAGGCTGCTTTTGAGGCTGGAGGACCAGTTAAACTCAAAGAAATTGACAAATTTGCTGATGGAATAGCTGTGCAGAAAGTTGGGCAGTTGACCTATGAAGCAACTCGTAAGAATGTTGAAACTCTTATTGGAGTGGATGAAGGCTTGATCTCTGAGACCTTGATTGATCTTTATTCTAAGCAAGGAATTGTCGCTGAACCTGCTGGAGCGGCCAGCATTGCAGCCTTGGAAGTCCTATCAGACTATATCAAAGGCAAGACAATTTGCTGTATCATTTCTGGGGGAAATAACGATATTAACCGTATGCCAGAGATGGAAGAACGTGCCTTGATTTACGATGGCATCAAGCATTACTTTGTAGTCAATTTCCCACAACGTCCAGGAGCTCTACGAGAGTTTGTAAATGACATTTTGGGGCCAAATGATGACATCACTCGTTTTGAATATATCAAACGAGCAAGCAAGGGGACAGGGCCTGTCTTGATTGGGATTGCTCTTGCTGATAAGCATGATTATGCTGGCTTGATTCATCGGATGGAAAAGTTTGACCCATCTTATATCAATCTGAACGGAAATGAGACTTTGTATAATATGCTAGTCTAAAATAAATTTGCTATCATATTATTTGCCAATTTCCTATAATGATGCTATAATGATGGTGACGAAAGGGGGAGATTCCCATGGTTTTACATGTTTTACTTGTTCTCTTTATTCTAGTGCTGATTGCAGCGGCGGTTATTATCAGCTCTGTATATGTTGTAAGGCAACAGTCTGTCGCTATTATCGAGCGTTTTGGTAAATACCAAAAGTTGAGTAATAGTGGTATTCATGTACGAGCACCTTTTGGAATTGATAGAATTGCGGCCAGAGTGCAGTTGCGCCTATTGCAAAGTGAGATCGTCGTGGAAACAAAAACACAAGATAATGTATTTGTGACCATGAATGTGGCGACTCAGTATCGAGTGAATGAAAACAATGTCACAGATGCTTACTATAAACTAATGAGACCAGAAGCTCAAATCAAATCCTATATTGAGGATGCCTTGCGTTCGTCCGTGCCGAAATTGACCTTGGATGAACTCTTTGAGAAAAAAGATGAAATCGCATTAGAAGTTCAAAAACAAGTAGCAGAAGAAATGTCTACATATGGTTACATCATTGTAAAAACACTGATTACGAAGGTTGAGCCTGACGCCGAAGTAAAACAATCAATGAATGAAATCAATGCTGCCCAACGTAAGAGAGTCGCTGCGCAAGAACTTGCAGAAGCAGATAAGATTAAGATTGTGACCGCAGCAGAAGCAGAGGCAGAAAAAGATCGCCTACATGGGGTAGGGATTGCAGAACAGCGTAAGGCTATTGTTGACGGACTTGCTGATTCTATTCAAGAATTAAAAGGAGCCAATGTTGAACTCACGGAAGCCCAGATTATGTCCATTCTATTAACAAATCAGTATTTGGATACTTTGAATAATTTCGCAGACAATAAGGGCAATAACACCATCTTCCTACCAGCAAATCCTGATGGAGTTGAAGATATACGAACAAGCATATTATCAGCTTTAAAAGCTAAGTAATAACAATTTATTATTTGTTTTCAATAAGTAGATGTTTTTTGGATAATCCTAAAAGAATGGATATATTTCAGTATCGTAAAGAACAAAATAGGAGAAGAACATGGCTAAATCAAACTTTGAAAAAGTAGAATCAGTTGTTGGCTGGGTTCGTGATAAGAAAATCACAGGTTACCGTATCTCTAAGGAAACAAATGCACGTGAAATGTCAATTATTGCTTTGGCACAAGGTCGTGCAAAAGTGAAAAATATTTCATTTGAAACAGCCCTAGGTTTGATTGATTTTTATGACAAGAATCATGAAAAATTTGAAGATTGAACTAGGTTTAAAGGCAGATTCTTAAAATGAATCTGCCTTTTGTTTTGCAAAGAGTTAGTAAAAAGACTACATAATTTTATGCAGTCTTTGTTTGTTATTTGAGATAGCGCTGAAGAAACTCTCTCGTTCTTTCTTCTTTAGGATTTGTGAAGAGGTCTTCCGGTTTGCCTTCTTCAGCAATGACGCCCTTATCCATAAAGATAACACGGTGAGAGACATCGCGGGCGAACTCCATTTCGTGGGTGACGACGATCATAGTCAGGCCTTCTTGAGCCAGGTCTTGCATGATTTTAAGGACTTCACCGACCATTTCTGGATCCAGAGCAGATGTTGGTTCGTCGAAAAGGATAGCGTCAGGATTCATGGAGAGGGCGCGTGCGATGGCCACACGTTGCTTCTGGCCACCAGAGAGTTGTTTTGGTTTGGCTTGCCAATAGCGTTCTCCCATGCCGACTTTTTCAAGATTTTCTTTAGCAATTTTTTCAGCTTCAGAGCGTTCTCTTTTGAGGACAGTTGTTTGAGCAACAATAGTGTTTTCGAGAACATCGAGGTTTTCAAAGAGGTTGAAGGATTGAAAAACCATACCGAGTTTTTCACGATAGTGAGTAAGGTTATAGCCTTTTGCAAGGACGTTTTCTCCTCGGTAGAGAATTTCCCCCTCAGTAGGTGTTTCAAGTAGGTTGATAGAACGTAGGAAGGTTGATTTTCCGCTTCCTGAGCTCCCGATGATGGAGATAACCTCTCCTTTGTGGACTGATAGAGAGATGTCTTTTAAGACTTCGTTTTGTCCATAGGATTTTTTGAGGTGTTTAATTTCAAGAATGGGTTGATTCATTATTTCAAGTCCTCCGTTTGCATTTGATTAGCACCTGTAGTGTAGGTATCCATGTCCATGCGTCTTTCGATGAAGCGTAGGATACGGGTCACTGTGAAGGTGAGGACAAAGTAAATCACGGCGATGATTGTAAATGTCTGGAAGTATTGATAAGTTTGAGTTGCCACGGTATTTCCAGAGAAGTAGAGCTCCACCACAGAGATAACATTCAATACAGAGGTATCTTTGATATTGATGACAAACTCATTACCAGTAGCAGGTAAGATATTGCGAACGACTTGAGGGAGGACAACCTTGCGCATGGTCTGATTATGGGTCATACCAAGAGCAGTTGCGGCTTCAAACTGTCCCTTATCAACTGCTAGGATACCTCCACGGACGATTTCTGTCATATAGGCACCAGTGTTGATTGAAACGATGAAGATGGCTGCAAGTGTACGATCTAGATTGATTCCAAAGGCTTGTGCTGTACCATAGTAGATAACCATAGATTGAACGATCATTGGTGTACCACGGAAAATTTCAATATAGACATTGAGGATCCAGCCAAGCAGTTTTTGCAAGCCATAGATGGCCTTGTTTTCAGATAGTGGAGCAGTACGGAAGACTCCGATTGCAAGCCCGATAATAAGCCCTGCGATGGTCCCGATAATGGAGATCAAGAGTGTGATACCAGCACCACGCAAGAGTTGTTGCCAGTTTTCAGAAAGAATTTTAGCGACTTGGCTAAAGAAGCTACTTTCTTCCTCCGTTGTTGTCGCCTCCACTGGTTGCTCTTTGATCATCCGATCCATGAGAGCTACTTGTTCGTCCTTAGAAATGGTTTCAATGCTGGCATTGATTTGGCTGATGCGACTATCGTCCTTGCGAAGACCAATTGCAATAGCGGTGTCTTCTTCTCCGGTTTCAAAGCCTTTGTCAAGCTGGACCATCTTGAATTTGGAGTTGGCAGATTCAGCGGTCAGGGCTTCAGGGCGTTCTGAAACATAGGCGTCGATGACACCTGCTTCAAGTGCTTGGCGCATCTGAGCAAAATCCCCCATGGCTGTTTCTTTCTTGGCACCAGGGATTTGGGAAATCAAGTCATAAAGGTAAACGCCTTGTTGAGACGTGATTTTTGCTCCGCTAAAGTCGTTTAAAGATTTGGCATTGGCATAGACAGAGTCCTTTTTGACCAATAGAACAGGTTCACTAGTATAGTAACTGCTTGAAAAGGCAATTTCTTGTTTGCGTTCAGCCGTTGGGCTCATACCTGCAATAATCATATCGATTTTGCCAGAAGTAAGAGCAGGAACAAGTCCTTCCCACTTGGTTTTAACGACTAAAGGTTCCTTACCTAAGTCTTTGGCAATCTTTTTAGCGATTTGGACATCGTAGCCATTGGCGTATTGGTTGGTACCGTCAATTTTGACGGCGCCGTTACTATCATCGTCTTGGGTCCAGTTGAAGGGGGCGTAAGCTGCCTCCATCCCGATGCGTAAATATTCGTCAGCTTGGACCTGGCTAACTAGTCCCAGTGTAAGGGCTAGGCTAGCAAGGATAGATAAGCATAATTTTTTCATGTTTTCTCCTATTTCTAGTCTAAAAATGACTTCTCTCTATTGTATCGAAAAATAGTGAGATTTTCAATACAAGTAAGCCTTTACTTATAAAAAATGATATAATGATAGCAAAGATAAAAAGGGGGATTGTGTTGTGAAAAAGACTTTTTTCGTGCTTTTATTTAGCTTGTTTTGTATTTTACCACTCTCTGTTTTTGCGGTTGATTTCAAGATTCGCTCTTATCAAGGTGATTTGTATATTCATGCAGATAATACAGCAGAATTTAGGGAGAAAGTAGTCTATTATTTTGATGAAGACTTTAATGGACAACTAGTAGGGCTTGGCCATGCCGGTAAGATGCCAAAGGGCTTTGAGATAGATTCCAGTCCGAAGATTCAGGTATGGAAAAATGCTGCTGCCATTGAGAATGTCAATAGTGAAGTGATAGAAGAATCGGAAGGTTATACTGTAAAAGTGTATAATCCAGGCCAAGAGGGGGATACCGTTGAAGTGGTAATCACATGGCAACTAAAAAATCTCCTATTTCTATATGATGATATCGCGGAACTTAATTGGCAGCCCCTGACGGATAGTTCAGAACCTATCGAAAATTTTGAGTTTCGAGTGACGGGCTTTAATGGAGCTGAAAAACTTTTCTTTCATACAGGGAAACTCTTCACAGAGGGCAAGGTAGAAAAGATAGATGGTGATTATCGTGTTCATTTACAGAACCTACCTCGTCAGCGTGGGGTTGAGTTGCATGCTTATTGGCCTAGAAAAGATTTTGGAACAGCTTTGGATCAGGGGTTGAAGGGCAATCGTTTAGCAGAATTTGAAAAAATAGAGGAATCCATTACTGCTGAAAAAGCTCAAAGTAAAGCTCTGGTTACGTGGGTCATCCCTTTGCTACTCTCGCTTTCTTTAGTCTTTAGTGTTATTTTCTACTGCATTTACAGAAGAAAAACCTCCCCATCGAAGAAATATGACAAAAATCACCGTCTCTATGAACCGCCAATGGACTTAGAACCGATGGTCTTATCAGAAACTGTTTACTCCACTTCTTTAGAGGAAGTCAGCCCCTTGACCAAGGGAGGAGGGAAGTTCACTTTTGACCAACTCGTTCAGGCAACCTTGTTGGATGTGATCGACCGTGGAAATGTTTCAATCATTTCAAATGGAGACGAGGTCCGTCTAAAAGTCGTAAAAGAAAAAGGATTGGCAAGTTTTGAAAAAGATTGCCTTAATTTAGCCTTTTCAGGAAGAGAAGAAGTACTTGTTTCAGACTTGTTTGCAGATTACCAAGTGTCAACTAGTCTTTATCAAGGTGCAAAAGCAGCTGATGAAAAACGGATTCGGAAAACAGGATGTAAGCTTAAGTCGTCTTTTGAGCAAGCTCTGAAGCAGATGCAGGATGGAGTGAGAAAGCGGGTTTCCTCTTTGCAACTTCCAGATTATTATCGTCCACTGAGTAATGGAGAAAAAATCTTGCGATTGATGATAGGCGTCTCTACGCTTCTACCTGCTTTCGTTGGTTTTGGCTGCTTCTTGTATAGTTTGGATGCTCACGGGTACCTTTCTCTGCCACTTCCTATCCTTGGGGTTGTGAGCTTGATGTTAGCTGCCGTCTATTATTGGACGACCCGATTTGATACTCGTGATGGTGTTTTAAACGAAGAAGGGCTAGAAGCATACTATCTCTGGACTAGTTTTGAAAACATGCTTCGCGATATCGCTCACCTAGACAAGGCAGAATTAGAGAGTATTGTTCTTTGGAATCGCCTCCTTGTCTATGCTACTTTATTTGGTTATGCGGACAAGGTGAGTCATTTGATGAAATCTTATCAGATTCAAGTTGAGAACCCAGATATCAATCTTTACGTAGCTTATGGCTGGCACAGTATGTTTTATCATTCAACTGCTCAAATGAGTCACTATGCTAGTATTGCAAACACAGCAAGTACCTACTCTGTATCTTCTGGAAGTGGTTCGTCAGGTGGAGGATTCTCAGGAGGCGGAGGCGGTGGTAGCATCGGCGCCTTCTAAAAAATCTATCGCAACATCCGAAATTATGCTATAATAGAGAACAGAAAAAGGAGTAATGTATGTATTTTATTGAAATTTTGAAGTCAATCTTTTTTGGGATTGTTGAAGGAATTACAGAATGGTTGCCAATTTCAAGTACAGGTCACTTGATTTTGGTTGAAGAATTTGTCCAATACAAGGACCAAAATGAAGCCTTCATGTCCATGTTTAATGTTGTCATTCAGCTCGGTGCCATTTTAGCAGTTATGGTAATTTACTTTAACAAGCTCAATCCCTTCAAACCTGGTAAAAACAAGGTTGAAGTTCGTCGAACTTGGCAGTTGTGGTCAAAGGTCTTCGTTGCGACCTTGCCTTTGCTATTGGTCTTTAAATTAGATGATTGGTTTGATGCCAACTTCCATAACATGGTTTCAGTTGCTATTATGTTGATTATCTATGGGGTTGCCTTTATCTATCTTGAAAAAAGAAATAAGGCCCAAGCTATTGAACCAACAGTAACTGATTTAGACAAGTTGCCTTATAAAACAGCCCTTTACATTGGACTCTTCCAAGTCCTTGCCCTTTTCCCAGGAACAAGTCGTTCAGGTGCGACTATCGTTGGTGGTTTGTTGAATGGAACAAGCCGCTCTGTTGTAACGGAGTTTACCTTTTATCTCGGAATTCCTGTTATGTTTGGAGCTAGCGCTTTGAAGATTTTCAAATTTATTAAAGCAGGTCAACTCTTAAGTTTTGGCCAACTGTTCTTGCTTTTGGTAGCTATGGGTGTTGCCTTTGCAGTCAGCATGGTTGCTATTCGTTTCTTGACCAGCTATGTGAAGAAACACGACTTTACACTCTTTGGTAAATACCGTATTGTACTCGGTAGTGTCTTGTTGCTCTATGGTTTTGTGCGTTTATTTGTATAAGAAAAAGCTTGAAGGAAGATTCCTTCAAGCTTTTTAAAATCCTGTCACTGTGATTCCTAGTAAACGGATGCCTTTTTCTTTTTCAGCTAGTTCTTCGTAGAGTTGAATGGCAGTTTGCGCAATTTGGCTAGCGTCCTGTGTTGCTTGTGAGAGGCTTTTCCGCCTAGTTAGAGTGGAGAAGTCAGCGTAACGAATCTTTAGGATGATGATTTTTCCAGTTTTGTCTTGTTTACTGAGATTGAGAGCAACTTTTTCAGAGAGGAGAGTCAGCTCTTTTTTGATGTCTTCTTCAACTTGCAGAATCTTCCCATAGGTTTTCTCCTTGCCAATGGACTTACGAATGCGATCGGACTTGACTGGAGAATTGTGAATACCACGAGCCTTTCGATACAGGTCAAAACCAAGTCTGCCAAAGCGATCAATCAAAGTGATTTCAGAGACCTTCAATAAGTCTGCACCATTATAAATGCCCATTTCATGAAGTCTTTCCACTGTTTTCTTGCCCACTCCATGAAATTTAGCAATATCCATTTGTTTGAGAAATTCTTGGGCTTGGTCAGGGAGGATGACTGTCAAACCATGTGGTTTTTGGTAATCGCTGGCCATTTTAGCTAAAAATTTATTGTAAGAAACGCCAGCAGAAGCAGTCAGGTGCAGTTCCTGCCAGATATCTTGTTGGATGAGGCGAGCTATTTTGACTGCCGACTTAATACCAAGTTTATTTTCCGTCACATCCAAGTAAGCCTCGTCAATGCTCATAGGTTCAATCAAATCAGTATAGCGTTTAAAAATAGCTCGAATCTGAAGTCCCACTGCCTTATACTTTTCATAATTTCCCGAGATAAAGACGGCTTGAGGACAACGCTCGTAAGCTTCTTTAGAACTCATAGCAGAGTGAATGCCAAAGGCTCGCGCCTCGTAGCTACAAGTAGACACAACTCCCCGTCCGCCTGTTTGTCTAGGGTCGTTCCCAATGATGACAGGTTTTCCTTTTAACTTAGGATTGTCTCTTATTTCCACCGCAGCAAAAAAGGCATCCATGTCGATATGGATGATTTTTCTGGACAAATCATTAATCAATGGAAATATGAGCATTTTGCTTCCTTTCTAATGTTATTTTTTATTCATTATACCTTTTTTTCTGAAAAAATGGAAAAGAGTACTTATTCTTTCAAATATATAATACAGATTGCACCGAAAAACAGACTGTATTAGAAAAGAAAGTAATAAAGAAGCCTTTTTTCGCTTGTTGAAATCGGTTACTGTATGGTATACTGGTCTCATGAATGTAACAGATGACTGTTACTAGAAAGAAAAATGAGGACATTAACATGGTTGTTAAGACAGTTGTTGAAGCACAAGACATTTTTGACAAAGCTTGGGAAGGCTTCAAAGGCGTAGATTGGAAAGAAAAAGCAAGCGTTTCTCGCTTCGTTCAAGCTAACTACACACCTTACGATGGAGATGAAAGCTTCCTTGCTGGACCAACAGAACGTTCACTTCACATTAAAAAGATTGTAGAAGAAACTAAGGCTCACTACGAAGAAACTCGTTTCCCAATGGACACTCGTCCAACATCTATTGCTGATATTCCTGCTGGATTTATTGACAAAGAAAACGAAGTTATCTTCGGTATCCAAAACGATGAACTCTTCAAATTGAACTTCATGCCAAAAGGTGGTATCCGTATGGCTGAAACGACTTTGAAAGAAAATGGATACGAACCAGACCCAGCTGTTCACGAAATCTTTACTAAATACGTAACAACAGTTAACGACGGTATCTTCCGTGCCTACACTTCAAACATCCGTCGTGCTCGTCACGCTCACACTGTAACTGGTCTTCCAGATGCCTACTCACGTGGACGTATCATCGGTGTTTACGCACGTCTTGCTCTTTACGGTGCAGACTACTTGATGCAAGAAAAAGTAAACGACTGGAATGCAATTAAAGAAATTGATGAAGAAACAATCCGTCTTCGTGAAGAAGTAAATCTTCAATACCAAGCATTGCAACAAGTTGTTCGCTTGGGTGACCTTTACGGAGTTGATGTTCGCAAACCAGCGATGAACGTTAAAGAAGCGATCCAATGGGTTAACATCGCCTTCATGGCTGTCTGCCGTGTGATCAACGGTGCTGCAACGTCTCTAGGACGTGTGCCAATCGTACTTGATATCTTTGCAGAACGTGACCTTGCTCGTGGTACATTTACTGAATCAGAAATCCAAGAGTTCGTTGATGATTTCGTTATGAAACTTCGTACAGTTAAATTTGCTCGTACAAAAGCTTATGACCAATTGTACTCAGGTGACCCAACCTTCATCACAACTTCTATGGCTGGTATGGGTAACGACGGTCGTCACCGTGTTACTAAGATGGACTACCGTTTCTTGAACACTCTTGACAATATCGGTAACTCTCCAGAGCCAAACTTGACAGTTCTTTGGACTGACAAATTGCCATACAACTTCCGTCGCTACTGTATGCATATGAGCCACAAACACTCTTCTATCCAATACGAAGGTGTAACAACAATGGCTAAAGATGGATATGGTGAAATGAGCTGTATCTCATGCTGTGTGTCACCACTTGACCCAGAAAACGAAGATCAACGCCACAACATCCAGTACTTCGGTGCTCGTGTAAACGTTCTTAAAGCCCTTCTTACTGGTTTGAACGGTGGTTACGACGATGTTCATAAAGACTACAAAGTATTTGACATCGATCCTATCCGTGACGAAGTTCTTGAATTCGAATCAGTTAAAGCGAACTTCGAAAAATCTCTTGACTGGTTGACTGACACTTACGTAGATGCTTTGAACATCATCCACTACATGACTGACAAGTACAACTACGAAGCTGTTCAAATGGCCTTCTTGCCAACTAAACAACGTGCCAACATGGGATTCGGTATCTGTGGATTTGCCAACACTGTTGATACATTGTCAGCGATTAAATACGCTACTGTTAAACCAATCCGTGATGAAGATGGCTACATCTACGATTACGAAACAATCGGTGAATACCCACGTTGGGGTGAAGATGACCCACGTTCAAACGAATTGGCAGAATGGTTGATCGAAGCTTACACAACTCGTCTACGTAGCCACAAACTATACAAAGACGCAGAAGCTACTGTATCACTTTTGACAATCACATCTAACGTTGCTTACTCTAAACAAACTGGTAACTCACCAGTCCACAAAGGGGTATACCTCAACGAAGATGGTTCTGTGAACTTGTCTAAACTCGAATTCTTCTCACCAGGTGCTAACCCATCTAACAAAGCTAAAGGTGGATGGTTGCAAAACTTGAACTCACTTGCTAGCCTAGACTTTGGTTACGCAGCTGACGGTATCTCATTGACTACTCAAGTATCACCTCGCGCTCTTGGTAAAACTCGTGACGAACAAGTTGATAACTTGGTAACAATCCTTGATGGTTACTTCGAAAACGGTGGACAACACGTTAACTTGAACGTTATGGACTTGAACGATGTTTACGAAAAGATCATGTCAGGTGAAGATGTTATCGTTCGTATCTCTGGATACTGTGTAAACACTAAATACCTCACTCCAGAACAAAAAACTGAATTGACACAACGTGTCTTCCACGAAGTTCTTTCAATGGATGACGCATTGAGCTAAGATTTTAAATTAAATAGAAAAGGCCAGTTGGAAACGACTGGCCTTTTTGCGTCCTTGAAAAATTTTAAAAAATTAGTCAAATTTGGTCAAAAAGTTATTGACTTTTACTGACCAAAGTGATATAGTAGAAACATAAGGAAAATGAATTCCTTAGAAAACTTCATTTTCAATGATTCTATTTCTTGAAAATGTACGATAGATACCCTAGAAAGGGGTGAGGCCTATGTTAAATCTAACAGACTTTGAAAAGAAGATGATAGAAGGCTTATTTAAGAAAGAAAAACCAGAAATTATACGTAGAGTAGCGAGTTAGCTAGTCTAAAATTTTTAAAACAAAGGTCAAAGATAGTCAATATCAGAGATCGCATATAATTAACAATAAACGAGGTAAAGAATATGAACAACAACTTTAATAACTTTAACAACATGGATGATTTATTTAACCAATTGATGGGTGGTATGCGAGGATACAGTTCTGAAAACCGTCGCTACTTGATTAATGGACGAGAAGTGACACCTGAGGAATTCGCTCAGTATCGTGCAACGGGGAAATTACCAGGAAATGCAGAATCTGATGCGCAAATGCAGCACCACGCTTCAGGTATGAAACAAGACGGTGTCCTTGCTAAACTAGGTCGTAACTTGACAGCGGAAGCTCGTGAGGGCAAGCTGGATCCTGTTATCGGTCGAAACAAGGAAATTCAAGAAACATCTGAAATCCTCTCACGTCGTACCAAGAACAATCCAGTTCTGGTTGGAGATGCAGGTGTTGGTAAGACCGCAGTTGTCGAAGGTTTAGCACAAGCGATTGTGAATGGAGATGTTCCGGCTGCCATCAAGAACAAGGAAATCATTTCCATTGATATCTCAGGTCTCGAGGCTGGTACTCAATACCGTGGTAGTTTTGAAGAAAACATTCAAAATCTTGTTAGTGAAGTAAAAGAAGCAGGAAATATTATCCTCTTCTTTGATGAAATTCACCAAATCCTTGGTGCTGGTAGCACTGGTGGAGATAGTGGTTCAAAAGGGCTTGCGGATATTCTCAAGCCAGCTCTCTCTCGTGGTGAGTTGACCGTTATTGGGGCAACAACTCAGGACGAATACCGTAACACTATCTTGAAGAATGCGGCTCTTGCTCGTCGTTTCAACGAAGTCAAGGTCAATGCTCCTTCAGCAGAGGATACCTTTAAAATCCTTCAAGGGATTCGTGACCTTTATCAACAACACCACAATGTTATCTTGCCAGATGAAGTTTTGAAAGCAGCAGTGGATTATTCAATCCAATACATTCCTCAACGTAGTTTGCCTGATAAGGCTATCGACCTTGTCGATGTAACGGCGGCTCACTTGGCGGCTCAACATCCAGTAACAGATGTTCATGCTGTTGAACGTGAAATTGAGGCAGAAAAAGACAAGCAAGAGAAAGCAGTTGAGGCAGAAGATTTTGAAGCAGCTCTCAATGCCAAAACTCGCATTGCAGAATTGGAGAAAAAAGTCGAAAATCACACAGAAGACATGAAAGTGACTGCCACTGTCAACGATGTAGCTGAGTCTGTTGAGCGGATGACTGGTATTCCAGTATCTCAAATGGGAGCATCAGACATCGAACGTTTGAAAGATATGGCTCATCGCTTGGAACACAAGGTTATCGGCCAAGATAAGGCAGTAGAAGCAGTGGCTCGTGCTATCCGTCGTAACCGTGCTGGTTTTGATGAAGGTAATCGCCCAATCGGTAGCTTCCTCTTTGTAGGTCCAACTGGGGTTGGTAAGACCGAGCTTGCTAAGCAATTGGCACTGGATATGTTTGGAACTAAGGATGCTATCATTCGTTTGGATATGTCTGAATATAGTGACCGCACAGCTGTTTCTAAGCTAATCGGTACAACAGCTGGTTATGTTGGGTATGATGACAATAGCAATACCTTGACAGAACGTGTTCGTCGCAACCCTTACTCTATCATTCTCTTGGACGAAATTGAAAAGGCTGATCCTCAAGTCATTACCCTTCTCCTCCAAGTCCTAGATGATGGTCGTTTGACTGATGGTCAAGGAAATACCGTTAACTTTAAAAACACTGTCATTATCGCAACATCAAATGCTGGATTTGGTTATGAAGCCAACTTGACAGAAGATGCGGATAAACCAGAATTGATGGATCGCTTGAAACCATTCTTCCGTCCAGAGTTCCTGAATCGCTTTAACGCAGTTATCGAGTTCTCACACTTGAATAAGGAAGACCTTTCTAAGATTGTGGACTTGATGTTGGCAGAAGTCAACCAAACCTTGGCTAAGAAAGACATTGATTTGGAAGTCAGCCAAGCAGCTAAGGACTTTATCACAGAAGAAGGCTATGACGAAGTCATGGGTGTTCGTCCGCTCCGCCGTGTAGTTGAACAACAAATTCGTGATAAAGTAACAGACTTCCACTTGGATAACCTTGATGCTAAACACCTAGAAGCTGATATGGAAGATGGTGTCTTGGTCATTCGTGAGAAAGCCTAAGTCGCGATTTTGAGAAAAAATAAGGAACTAGCTAAAAAGCTGGTTCCTTTTTGTGTTTAGATGACATGACGCTCAAAGGCATCATCTGAGATTCCTTGTTCCAGGATGAGCTTCGCCCATTCCTTAGCAGAAAAGAGGCTGTGGTCCTTGTAGTTTCCGCAAGATTCGATGGTTGTTCCAGGGACATCTTCCCAAGTAGTGGTTTCAGCAATTTCCTTGAGCGAATCCTTGATAACAGCCGCGATTTCAGCACTGGTATGGTGACCCCACATAATCATGTGGAAGCCTGTACGGCAACCAAATGGTGAACAGTCAATCATACCGTCAATGCGGGTACGGATGAGTTTGGCCAAGAGGTGCTCGATCGTGTGAAGTCCAGCAGTAGGGATAGAGTCCTCATTTGGTTGCACCAAGCGGATATCAAAGTTGGAAATGATATCTCCCTTTGGTCCTGTTTCTTCCCCAATCAAGCGAACGTAAGGTGCTTTAACAATGGTGTGGTCAAGTTCAAAACTTTCAACAATAACTTCTTTTGACATGGTAAATCCTTTCAGTTTTCTTCTTTCATTATATCATAAAGACTGCTCTTGATGAAGTTTGATAAATGACTTTTTGAGACTAGCATTATAACAAAGTCTCCATACAAAACCCTCAGGATTATAAAGATAAAGGAAAAGAAAAACTGAGTTCTTTCTAATGAAGCTAGAGTGACTTTTGAAAAGTGGATCAACTTTTTCTGAAATTTCTGTTTAATCTCTGAACTAATTCTGAACTAGATTGGATATACTGGAGAAAATAAAGATAAAGGAGTTCAGTATGGAACATATGGTGAAAATAGAAGGAGTCTGCAAAAAGCATGGCAGCAAGCAGATTTTAAAAGATATTTCTTTTACAGCTAGAAGTGGTCGGATTACAGCTTTTCTGGGCCCAAATGGTGCTGGCAAGAGCTCGACCTTGAGGATTCTCTTAGGGTTAGATCGGGCGACAGCAGGGACGGCGACTTTTGATGGGCAAACCTATCAGTCAATGACTTATCCGCTCAGAACGGTAGGTGCAGCTTTTGACGGCATTGGCGGTCTGCCAAATCGAAAGGTCTATGACCACTTGAGGATTATTGCGGCGAGTAATGCTATTCCCAAGTCTCGGATCGATGAGGTTTTGGAGATGACAGGAATTGCTCATAAGAGGAAGGACCTCTTGTCAAGCCTGTCTCTGGGGGAAGGTCAGCGGCTGGGGCTGGCCGCAGCTTTGCTGGGTGATCCTCAGTTTCTTATATTAGATGAGCCGACCAATGGACTGGATCCAAGTGGAATTAAGTGGTTTAGAAAGTTCATTCGTCAGCAGGCTGATTTAGGGAAAACGGTACTTCTATCCTCTCATATACTATCAGAAGTGCAAATGGTGACAGATGATGTAGTCTTGATTCATCATGGGCGAATTATTGAGCAGGGACGATTGGAAGAGGTGCTACAAGATTCAGACAGTCTAGAAGACCTCTTCTTTGATTTGACAGAGGAGGTTTAAGATGAAAGAAACGATGTCCTTATTGCATTCAGAATGGTTGAAAATTTGCTCAACCAAGGCTTTCAGAGTGAGTATGGCCTTCATGCTGCTATTGGTGCCTGCTGTATCCTGGCTGGAGGGGCGACAGTATTTGTCTATTGGCTTGGATGCCACACCTGAGACGGTTCCCGGTCTGGCAGAAGCCATTGATCCGCTGGAATATCTGGGTCTCAACGGTGCCTCTATGGCGGGCATGGTTTTGGTCATTTTAGCTGGAATTTTGGGAGCTATGGAATTTCAGTCTCATAGCTTGAGAACCAGCCTCTTGTCCTGTAATAACCGCCTGAAGCTGCTTGTGGGGAAACTTATGACCTTTACTTGCTTTTCTCTTGCCACTAGCTTTTTATCAATTTACTTTAGTTATATAGTCATGCACATGGCTTTAGGAAAGGAAGGGCTTGATCCGATTCTGCTCAATCAGGCAGCTTGGAGTCTGATTTTGTGGAAAATCTTATCTCTGACCTTATTGGGAATCCTTTCATTTTTGTTAGGTTTATTGGCTCGGACCATGTTAATTCCTCTGCTTTTTCTCGTACCCCAAATCTATAATCTGGGAAACTACCTGGCAGCTCACACGAGTTGGGGAGCTTATCTGCCACAGCCAGCTGGAGAGTTGTTTGTGGCAACGCCAACTTCCCAATATGCCAACAATCCCTTGCAAGGACTATTGATACTAGGCGCATGGTTACTAGTCGTCGGCGGCATGACCTCTCTGCGCTTTTTGAAGACGGATTTAGGAGGGCGCTACTGATGATAAAAGCTCTGCTTAGAAGTGAATGGATTAAGTTCCGTTCTTACTATCTCGCTCTTGGTGCCGCCTTGGTGGCTCTGGTAGTCGTTCCTTTTTTTCTGATGAATCTTGACTATAGTCAGACAGCAGTTGGCCAGACGAAAGCTCTGAGCGAGACTTTGCATGCCCTCTATCTGGCGCAGCCTGTCATCGTCATCTTTACTTCCCTCTATTTTGCCCAGGAGTTTGTCAAGTCAGGGATGCGAACGAATTTTCTAACCGTATCAAATAGAAAGGCTTGGTTGGCTGGGAAATTCCTTTTTCTGGCCGTGCTGCTCTTGGTTCTCTATAGTGTTATGATAGGCAGCTGTTTCCTTGTTATGCTAGCTCGTTTTGACCTAGACTTTAGCTGGTCCTTACTGGGGAAATTCCTCTATTACAGCTCTTTTGGTCTTCTCAGCAATCTTTTTCTGGCTTTTTTAACTGCTGGCCTCGCTTTGCTCTTTCAATCTTGGGTTGTACCGGTATCGGTACTCTTTCCTCTCTTGATTGGTCTCAGCCGTTTATTGGCGACTTTCATCAAAGAAGCAAAATACCTACCCGATCTGGCTACCCTAAATCTTTTTGAGTATGAAGGGCTTCAGCAGTCAATAGATCTATCAGGGCTGGGAATACAGCTGTTATGGTTAGCTTTAGTTTGGAGCTCTGCTATATTCTTAACCTTGAAACGAGATGTTCGCTAGAGGTATGCTATAATGAAAATCATGAGACAGTATCGTATTTTGGTGGTTGATGACGACCGGAGCATTTTGAAGCTGGTGAAAAACGTCCTAGAGCTCGATGCTTATGATGTGACGACGCTTGATCGGATAAAAGACCTAGAGCTGACGCATTTTGTCGGATATGACTTGATTCTGCTGGATGTGATGATGGAGCCTGTTAATGGTTTTGAGCTGTGTTCCTACATTCGTCCTCATCTTTCGTGTCCCATCATCTTTTTGACAGCTAAGGAGTTGGAGGCGGACAAGGTGGAAGGGCTCTTTTGTGGTGCAGATGACTATATTGTCAAGCCTTTTGGGACCAAAGAATTGCTGGCGCGTGTCAGAGCTCATCTTCGGCGGGAGGAAAGACGTGAGGAGCGATATTCTGAAATTTCTTCTTGTCAATTTTATCCGGATCGCTATGAAGTTGCCTGTTTTGGTAAAGTCTTGAAATTTTCAGAGCGAGAGTTTAAGTTGCTGCATTTACTAGCTAGCAATCCCAAGCAGACCTTTTCAGCTGAACGCCTGCATACCTTGCTTTACCCAGAAAGTTCAGAAACACAGCTTCGCTCCATCTCAGAGTACGTATATCAGATTCGTCAAAAATGTAAACAAGAAGGGCTGCAAGCAATCGCAACAGTGAGAGGAGTAGGCTATAGATGGCAATTAGAACCCGTAATTTCAAAAGCCTAGTCTGGACAACCAGTTTAAAAATCGTCTTTTTTCATGTTTTGATTTTTGTGCTTATAGGTTATGAATTTACACAAGGCAGCGATTATGCCCTTTTCACCTTGTTCTTTTGGGCAGGGAGCTTGCTACTGATTACTTTTTATCATATTTTGAAATTGCTCCGAAAAATCGACAGGGAAATAAAAATGCTAACGAGCAAGAAGCTTTTAGAAGAAAATCAAAGCCAGCTTTTTCGGATTGAGGAAATGCTAGAAGTCTACAGCGATTTACGGAGCAGCCACCAAGAAAATGCTCGTCTTCTAGAAAGAGAGCAGCGGCATAATCAGGAGTTGATTTTACAGCTATCAGCGACATCGCACGATTTGAAGACGCCCCTAACTGTGATTAAGGGGAATGCTGAGCTCTTGGAATTGGCGCAGTTGGGCCAGCCACAGGCAGACTATGCTGCTGAGATTTTGCAGGCCAGTCACAAGATGGAAGAGTATTGTGGTTCTTTGATTGATTACGCTAAGACTTTTCAGATTGATTCTAATCAGTTTAGTCAGCTTTCCTTAGGGGACTTTTTAGCTGATTTGCAGGACGATTGGGAACTGTTCAGCAAACAGGAAAGCTATTGTTTTTATTTCCAAGAAGATTGTGATCTTAGTCTGATTTTGTCGATTCACTTGGACTATCTCAAGCGCGCTTTGCTCAATATTTTACTGAATGCGCTTGAACATGCTAATCAGGACCAAAAGGAAGTGAAACTGACGGTATCATTACAACAGGACCAGTTGGTTTTTGCTATCTGGAACAACGGCCCTGCATTTTCGGAGGAGATGCTGCTGGGAGCAGACCAACTCTTTTACCAGAGTGACCAAAGCCGCAATTCGGCTAATCCCCATCATGGAATCGGCTTAGCCTTTTCTAAGCAGGTCGCTCTCTTACATGCTGGTCGTCTGACCCTGCTCAATCCAGATCAAGGAGGAGCCTGTGTCGAGTTGACAATTTCATTGAAATAAATGAGAATGGAAAATCATAAAAACGCATAATACCAAGTATTCAAAAGACTTGATATTATGCGTTTGATTTTTTTATCATGTAAAGATTTACTGGCTTTTTCCCTCAAATTGAGTTTTTGTCCAGCCTTGTTTAATTACTTCCGATACAAGCGATCGTATTGGTAGTAAGGGTCAAAGGTTACGTTGATGCCTAGTTTGCGAAGGACATTCTTATCTTCATCGGTCAAGATGATGGTTGAGTGGGCTTCGCTTCCTTTGAGGTTGCCAAGTTCTTCCATGGCGCGCGCAGCATCAGGATTTTCCATAGCTGTGATGGCAAGAGCAATCAGGATTTCATTTGAGTGTAGGCGCGGATTACGGCTACCTAGATGGTTGATTTTAAGGCCTTGAATTGGTTTGACAACTTCAGGCTCAATCAACTTCACTTCTTTAGCGATAGCAGCAGATTTCTTGATGGCATTGATCAAAGCAGCAGCTGTTGGGCCAAAGAGTTCTGAGTTTTTGCCAGTGACAATGTCGCCAGATGGTAATTCGAGAGCTAGGGCAGGAGCGCCAGTTTCTTCTGCTTTTTGACGAGCGGCGACAGCAACTTTGCGGTCTGCAGGTGTGATGCCGAGGTCGTTCATGAGCAACTCGATTTTCTTGACAGCAGATTCCCCAACTTTTTCGGCTTTGAAATCAAGAACGGTTTGATAGTAACGGCGGATGATTTCTTGTTTAGAGGCTTCGATAGCAGCTTCATTATCTGTAATAGCAAAACCAACCATGTTGACACCCATGTCTGTTGGAGAAGCGTATGGAGACTCTCCTAGAATGCGTTCCAACATGCGTTTGAGCACTGGGAAAATTTCGATATCACGGTTGTAGTTGACTGTGGTTTCTCCGTAGGTTTGGAGATGGAAGGGGTCAATCATGTTGACATCATCAAGGTCAGCTGTGGCAGCCTCATAAGCCAAGTTGACTGGGTGATGAAGGGGAAGATTCCAAACTGGGAAGGTTTCAAATTTAGCGTAGCCAGACTTGATCCCGTTGATTTGGTCGTGGTACATGTTGGACATACAAGTTGCCAATTTTCCAGAACCAGGTCCAGGAGCGGTTACGACGATCAAGTTGCGACTGGTTTTGATGTAGTCGTTTTTCCCCATTCCTTCAGGCGAAATGATGTGATCCATATCCGTCGGATATCCTTTGATTGGATAATGAAGATAAGAATCAATTCCGTTTTTCTCGAGCTGGTTACGGAAGGCATCTGCAGCGGGTTGACCTGCGTATTGTGTAATGACAACGGAGCCGACAAAGATTCCCAGTTCATTAAATTTATCAATCAAACGAAGAACTTCTTGGTCATAAGAAATGCCTAGGTCACCACGTGCTTTGGAATGTTCGATGTTGCTAGCGTTAATAGCAATCACAACCTCAACTTGCTCCTTCAACTCTTGCAAGAGCTTTATTTTGTTGTCAGGTTCATAGCCAGGCAATACACGAGCAGCATGGAAATCTTCTAACATTTTGCCGCCAAACTCTAGGTAAAGCTTGCCGTCAAATTGGTTAATGCGCTCCAAAATGTGGTCGCGCTGTAGATTCAAATATTGTTCAGAACTAAAAGCTTGTTTTTTCATTTTTTTACCTCTGACCTCTATTATATAAAAAAAATGGGAATTAGGAAACTACGGAGCTAAAAAAGAAATCAAAAAGATTAGGCAAACGCTTGCATAAAGTTTTAAAAAGCGCTATCATAGATTATAAATTATTAAAATATTGAGGTAAACAGATGCAAGAAAAATGGTGGCACAATGCCGTAGTCTATCAGGTCTATCCTAAGAGCTTTATGGATAGTAATGGAGATGGAATTGGCGATTTGCCAGGAATTACGAGTAAGTTAGACTATCTAGCCAAGCTTGGAATTACAGCGATTTGGCTTTCTCCCGTTTATGACAGTCCTATGGATGATAATGGCTATGATATTGCTGATTATCAAGCGATTGCGGCTATTTTTGGAACTATGGAGGACATGGATGAACTGATCGCAGAAGCTAAGAAGCGTGATATTCGTATCATCATGGACTTGGTAGTCAATCATACCTCGGATGAGCATGCCTGGTTTGTCGAGGCCTGTGAAAATCCTGACAGCCCTGAGCGTGACTACTATATCTGGCGGGATGAGCCTAACGATCTGGATTCTATCTTTAGTGGATCTGCTTGGGAATACGATGAAAAGTCGGGTCAATACTATCTCCACTTTTTCAGCAAGAAACAGCCCGATCTCAACTGGGAGAATGAAAAACTTCGCCAGAAAATTTATGAGATGATGAACTTCTGGATTGATAAAGGAATTGGCGGTTTCCGTATGGATGTCATTGATATGATTGGCAAGATTCCTGACGAGAAGGTAGTTAATAATGGTCCTATGCTCCATCCCTATCTCAAGGAAATGAATCAGGCGACTTTTGGGGATAAAGATCTCTTGACAGTGGGAGAAACTTGGGGGGCAACGCCAGAAATTGCCAAGCTTTACTCTGATCCGAAGGGCCAAGAATTGTCTATGGTCTTCCAGTTTGAGCACATCTGTCTTCAGTATCAGGAAGGGCAACCTAAGTGGCACTACCAAGAAGAGTTAAATGTAGGGAAGTTAAAAGAGATTTTTAACAAATGGCAGACAGAATTAGGAGTTGAAGACGGCTGGAATTCCCTCTTCTGGAACAACCATGACCTCCCTCGTATCGTCTCTATCTGGGGAAATGACCAAGAGTACCGCGAAAAATCTGCCAAAGCCTTTGCGATTTTGCTTCATCTCATGAGAGGAACACCTTATATTTACCAAGGTGAGGAGATTGGGATGACCAACTATCCATTTGAAACACTGGATCAAGTAGAAGATATAGAATCCCTCAACTATGCGCGTGAGGCTCTTGAAAAAGGCGTTCCGATTGAAGAAATCATGGACAGCATCCGTGTCATCGGTCGTGATAATGCCCGTACCCCGATGCAATGGGATGAGAGTAAAAATGCTGGCTTCTCAACAGGTCAACCTTGGTTAGCCGTTAATCCAAACTACCAAGAAATCAACGTTCAAGAAGCACTGGCAAATCCAGATTCTATTTTCTATACCTATCAGAAACTCATCCAGATCCGTAAAGAGAACAGCTGGTTGATTCGTGCTGATTTTGAATTACTCGATACGGCTGATAAGGTCTTTGCTTATATCCGTAAGGACGGGGACCGTCGCTTCCTAGTTGTGGCTAATTTGTCCAATGAAAAACAAAAATTCTCAGTAAAAGGAAAAGTTAAATCTATCTTGATTGAAAACACTGTGGCTCAAGGAGCAGTTGAGAAACAGGTCTTGGCTCCATGGGATGCTTTCTGTGTGGAAATGACTGACTAAAATGAGCAAACCTCAAGCTTTTGAAGCTTGAGGTTTTTTACTAAAAATTGTGTAAAAATCTTTAAAAAATATTTGTTAGAATTTTCTAAAAAATTATGCGAAAGTTCTTGCTTTTATAAAAAAATAGGGTATAATGGTGAAAATACTATCTTTAAGGAGATTACTTATGAGATCGAAAAAGTGGCTCTTAGGAGCAGGTGCTGTTTTGAGTGCGGCCCTACTGTTAACCGCTTGTGGACAAAGTGAAAAAAAGGCTGATGCTCCCAAGACATTTTCTTATGTCTATGCAATAGATCCATCATCTTTGGACTACAGCGTGACGAGCAAGAGCTCAACTTCTGACGTTATAGCCAACGTTGTCGATGGCCTCTTGGAAAACGATAAATACGGGAACTTGATTCCTTCGCTTGCAGAAGACTGGTCCGTTTCTAAAGATGGCTTGACCTATACCTACAAACTTCGTAAGGGTGTAAAATGGTATACTTCTGAAGGAGAAGAGTATGCTGAAGTCAAGGCTCAGGATTTTGTTACGGGTCTGAAACACGCAGCTGATGGTAAATCAGACGGCCTCTCTCTCCTTCAAGATTCTATCAAAGGCTTGGCTGCCTACATCAGTGGAGAAAGCAATGACTTTTCTACTGTAGGAGTGAAAGCTGTTGACGATTACACGGTTGAATATACGCTCAACAAACCAGAAAGTTTCTGGAACTCTAAAGTTACAACTGCTACCATGCTTCCAGTTAACGAAGAATTTTTGAATTCTAAAGGGAGCGACTACGGTGCACCAACACCATCAAGTATTCTTTATAACGGTCCTTATTTTTTGAAATCATTGACTTCAAAATCAGTCATCGAATATGAAAAGAATCCGAACTACTGGGACAAGGACAATGTTAAGATTGACAACATTAAACTAACCTTCTATGATGGTTCCGACCAAGAATCTTTGATTCGAAGCTTTACACAAGGTGCTTATACAACAGCTCGTCTCTTCCCAACAAGCTCAAACTTTGAGTCAACTAAGAAAGAGTACGGTGATAAGATTGTCTACAGTCCACAAGAAGCGACAAGCTACTACCTCACTGTTAACGTAAATCGCCAGTCTTACAATAAAACAGCTAAAACAGACGAGGTTCAAAAAACATCAACAAAAGAAGCTCTTCTTAATAAGAACTTCCGTCAGGCGCTGAACTTTGCCCTTGACCGTCATTCTTACACTGCTCAGTTGAATGGTGAAGAAGGTGCGGACAAAATTATCCGTAACAGCCTAGTGCCTCATGACTACGTTCAAGTAGGTGAAAAGACCTTTGGAGAGTTGGCTCAGGCAGAGCTGGTTTCTTACGGGGACCAATGGAAAGATGTAGCCCTTACTGATGGTAAGGATACGCTTTACAGTCCTGAAAAAGCCAAGGCAGCCTTTGCAAAGGCTAAAGCAGAATTGCAGGCTAAGGGTGTGACCTTCCCAATCCGTTTGGATGTTCCAGTTGAACAGACCGATGTCATTGCCGTTCAACAGACTAACTCACTCAAGCAGTCTATCGAATCAACACTTGGTACGGAGAATGTCATTGTCGATGTCCTTCAAATGACCGATAATGAAAAAATGAGTATTACATCCCAAGCCAAAGTACCATCTCAAAAAGACTATGACTTGAACGGAACTGGTTGGGGACCAGACTATCAAGACCCAGCTACCTACCTAAACATTCTTGATGCTAAGAAAGGTTCTGCTCTTAAACACTTGGGGCTCACTCGTGGAAAAGACCCAGAAGTGATGGCTCAAGTCGGTCTAGACGAATACAAGAAACTCTTGGATGATGCCGCATCTGAAACAAGCGACCTCAATAAGCGTTACGAAAAATACGCTAAAGCCCAAGCCTGGGTATCGGATAGTTCGCTCTTGATCCCAGTTGCCTCTTCAGGTGGTTCTCCAACTGTTAGCCGTACTGTACCATTCACAAAAGCATACTCTCAAGTCGGAATCAAGGGAGACCCGTTTGTATTCAAAGGTTTGGAGCTGCAAAAGGATGTCGTGACTACAAAAGAATACGAAGAAGCTCTCAAGAAATGGCAGAAAGAAAAAATTGAAACAAATGCCAAATACCAAAAAGAGCTAGAAAAACATGTCAAATAGTCTATAAAAGAAAAGGAAGTTGCAGAAAATCTGTGCTTCCTTTTTCTGATTTTGAGACATCAGTCGTCGTAAAACTAGGAACTTTACAATTTAGGATAAATTTGATAAAATATAGTTATGTTATAAAAAGTGACATAAAGGAGTGAATGATGATCAAAATGAAAAAAAGACTGATCGGGACAGGTCTTGTCTTAGCTACAGGGATTTTACTTTCAGCTTGTGGACAGTCCAATACAGATACAAGCACCTTCTCATCAACATTTGGTGCAAATCCGACGACATTTAACTATCTTTTAGACTATTATGCAGATAATACTGCCGTTATTACCAATCTTGTAGATGGTTTGCTAGAAAATGACAGCTATGGGAACCTCGTGCCAGCTCTAGCTGAAGACTGGTCTGTTTCATCAGATGGTTTGACCTATACCTATAAACTTAGAAAAGATGCCAAGTGGTACACGGCTGATGGAGAAGAGTACGCTCCAGTCAAAGCCCAAGACTTTGTCACTGGGATTAAGTATGCTGTGGACAACAAGGGTCAAGCCATGGATCTCATCCAAAACTCTATCAAGGGATTGAATGACTATGTGACAGGTGTGACCAATGACTTCACAACGGTTGGTGTGAAAGCCTTGGATGACTATACGGTTGAGTACACTTTGACTCGACCAGAGCCATACTGGAACTCAAAGACAACCAACAGTATCCTTTTCCCAGTTAACGAAGAGTTTTTAAAATCCAAGGATAAAGAATTTGGAACCTTGACGCCAAACAGCATCCTTTACAATGGCCCTTACTTGTTAAAAGATTTCACATCAAAATCTTCAATCGAGTATGTGAAGAACCCACACTACTATGATCATGATAAAGTGACCATTGAGAAAGTTAAACTGGCCTACTTTGATGGCTCTGATCAGGAGATGACCATTCGAAACTTTGAAAGTGGTGCCTATACGCTTGCGGGAGTCTATCCAAATAGCTCCAACTATGCCAAGACAAAAGAAAAATACCAAGACAATATCGTTTATAGCTTGCAAGATAAGACTTCTTGGTACTTCAACTTTAATGTTAACCGTAAAGCCTATAACCATACTGCTAAAACAACGGATGAACAAAAGAAATCTACTCAAACAGCTATCTTAAATAAAAACTTCCGTCAGGCTATCAACTTTGGTATTGATCGAACAGCCTACTCTGCTCAATCTAACGGACAAGAAGCAGCAAGTAAGACCCTTCGTAATACTCTAGTTCCCCCAACTTTTGTCCAGATTGGAGATAAGACCTTTGGAGAAGTGACAGCTTCTAAGCTTGTGAACTACGGGACTGAGTGGTCAGGCATCAATTTGGCGGATGCTCAAGATGCTTACTTTAACAAGGAAAAGGCCCAAGCAAAATTTGCGGAAGCTAAAAAGGAATTAGAAGCCCAAGGCGTGACTTTCCCAATCCATTTGGACGTCCCAGTTGATCAAACCAATAAAAATGCAGTTTCTGGGATGAATTCGCTTAAACAAAGCCTTGAAACAGTACTAGGTTCTGATAATGTCGTTGTTGATGTTCAGCAACTTTCAACGGATGACTTTGGGAATGTTGCTTTCCTAGCACCAAATCCAGCAGCTCGTGACTACGACCTAAACTTTGATGGTTGGGTTGGTGATTACCAGGATCCATCAACTTATCTAGACCCCTTCAATGCTGAAACTGGTTTCTATCTCAAGATTTTTGGTCTTGATGCCAAGGAAGACCAAGAGCTCATTAAGAGTTTAGGGCTCGATACCTATACAAAACTTCTAAAAGAAGCAGATGCTGAGAATCAAGATGTCGCTAAGCGTTATGAAAAATACGCTGAAGCTCAAGCTTGGATGATTGACAATTCTCTAGTCATGTCTGCTATGTCAAATGGTGGTACAGCCTCTGTAACTAAAGTAACTCCGTTTACACGTGCCTACTCTTTAGTGGGAATAAAAGGTGATGGAAACAACTACAAGTACATGAGACTGCAAAAAGATCCTGTTACCAAGAAACAATTTGATGAAGCCAAGACTAAGTGGGAAGAAGAAAGAAAAAAAGCCATCGAACAAAGTCAAAAAGAATTTGAAAATCATATCAAATAAAAAGTTGAAATAAGGTCTCTTGCAAGGGATCTTATTTTTGTTTGCTCAAGCCCCTAAATAATGAAAACAGTCACTTCGAAATATAGCTAAGAAAAAATGAATGAAAACGCTGAGAATTGTGGGAATAAATGGAATTTACCTTACTTTTGTGATATAATTACTTTAATTATTATAGTATAGGGGAGTGTCATGACGAAACGTTCAAAGAGATCTCGCTCGAGGAGAGTAAAACGAAGCGTTAACATAGCCTTGTTAGCTGTTTATCTATTGTTGGCTGGCTTTTTATTGTTTTTTATTTTTAAATACCATATCCTTGCTTTTAGATATCTTAATCTAGTGGCAACTGCCTTAGTCCTACTAGTTGCCTTGGTGGGGCTGCTCTTGATTATCTATAAAAAAGCTGAAAAATTTACTATTTTTCTGTTAGTGTTCTCTATCCTTGTCAGCTCTGTGTCGCTCTTTGCAGTACAGCAGTTTGTTGGATTGACCAATCGTTTAAATGCGACTTCTAATTACTCAGAATATTCTATCAGTGTTGCTGTTTTAGCAGATAGTGAGGTTGGAAATGTTACGCAACTGACGAGTGTGACAGCGCCGACTGGGACTGATAATGAAAATATTCAAAAACTACTAGCTGATATCAAGTCAAGTCAGAATACCGATTTGACGGTCGACCAGAGTTCGTCTTACTTGGCGGCTTACAAGAGTTTGATTGCAGGAGATACCAAAGCCATTGTCCTAAATAGTGTCTTTGAAAACATTATCGAGTCAGAGTATCCAGACTACGCATCGAAGATAAAAAAGATTTATACTAAGGGATTCACTAAAAAAGTAGAAGCTCCTAAAACGTCTAAGAGTCAGTCTTTTAATATCTATGTTAGTGGAATTGATACCTATGGTCCTATTAGTTCGGTGTCGCGTTCAGACGTCAATATCCTGATGACTGTCAATCGAGATACCAAGAAAATCCTCTTGACCACAACGCCACGTGATGCCTATGTACCAATCGCGGATGGTGGAAATAATCAAAAAGATAAATTGACCCATGCGGGCATTTATGGAGTTGATTCGTCCATTCACACCTTAGAAAATCTCTATGGAGTGGATATCAATTACTATGTGCGATTAAACTTCACTTCATTTTTGAAATTGATTGATCTTTTAGGTGGAATCGATGTTTACAATGATCAAGAATTCACGGCCCATACTAATGGAAAGTATTATCCTGTAGGCAATGTTCATCTTGATTCAGAACAGGCTCTCGGTTTTGTTCGCGAGCGGTATTCCCTAGCGGATGGGGACCGTGACCGCGGGCGCAATCAACAAAAGGTGATTGTGGCTATCCTTCAAAAATTAACGTCGACCGAAGCACTGAAAAATTATAGTACGATCATTGATAGCTTGCAAGATTCTATCCAGACAAACATGCCGCTTGAGACTATGATGAACTTCGTCAACGCTCAGTTAGAAAGTGGCGGAACTTACAAAGTGAATTCGCAAGACTTGAAAGGTACGGGACGGATGGATCTTCCTTCTTATGCGATGCCAGATAGTAACCTCTATATGATGGAAATTGACGACAGTAGCCTTGCATCTGTCAAAACTGCTATTCAGGACGTGTTGGAGGGCAGATGAAATGATTGATATTCATTCGCACATTGTCTTTGATGTAGATGATGGTCCCAAGTCAAGAGAGGAAAGCAAGGCTCTCTTGACAGAAGCCTACAGGCAGGGGGTACGAACCATTGTCTCTACCTCTCACCGTCGCAAGGGCATGTTTGAAACTCCGGAAGAGAAGATAGCAGAAAACTTTCTTCAGGTTCGGGAAATAGCTAAGGAAGTTGCGAGTGACTTGGTCATTGCTTATGGGGCTGAAATTTACTACACACCAGATGTTCTGGATAAGCTGGAAAAAAAGCGGATTCCAACCCTCAATGATAGTCGTTATGCCTTGATAGAGTTTAGTATGAACACCCCTTATCGCGATATTCATAGTGCCTTGAGTAAAATCTTGATGTTGGGAATTACTCCAGTCATTGCCCACATCGAGCGCTATGATGCTCTTGAAAATAATGAAAAACGCGTTCGAGAGCTGATCGATATGGGCTGTTACACGCAAGTAAATAGTTCACATGTCCTCAAACCCAAACTTTTTGGAGAACGTTATAAATTCATGAAAAAAAGAGCTCAGTATTTTTTAGAGCAGGATTTGGTTCATGTCATTGCAAGTGATATGCACAATCTAGAAGGTAGACCCCCTCATATGGCAGAAGCCTATGGCCTTATTGCCCAAAAATACGGAGAAGCGAAGGCTCAGGAACTTTTTATAGACAATCCTCGAAAAATTGTAATGGATCAACTAATTTAGGAGAAATGATGAAAGAACAAAATACGATAGAAATCGATGTATTTCAATTACTTAAAACCTTGTGGAAACGCAAGCTAATAATTTTATTAGTGGCACTTGTGACAGGTGCGGGAGCTTTTGCATATAGCACTTTTATTGTTAAGCCAGAATATACGAGCACCACGCGTATTTACGTAGTCAACCGTAATCAAGGAGATAAGCCGGGACTGACAAATCAGGACTTGCAGGCAGGCTCTTATCTGGTAAAAGACTACCGCGAAATTATCCTTTCGCAGGATGTATTGGAAAAGGTAGCGACAAATTTGAAATTGGATATACCAGCAAAAGCGTTAGCTAGCAAAGTTCAAGTGACTGTACCAGCCGACACTCGTATCGTCTCAATCTCTGTCAAGGATAAACAACCAGAGGAAGCCAGTCGCATCGCTAATTCTCTACGAGAAGTTGCTGCAGAAAAGATCATCGCTGTAACGCGAGTATCTGATGTAACGACACTTGAAGAAGCGCGACCAGCCACGACTCCCTCTTCTCCAAATGTTCGACGCAACACCTTGTTTGGTTTTCTTGGAGGAACCGTCGTAACAGTAATTACTGTTCTTTTGATTGAGTTATTCGATACCCGTGTGAAACGTCCTGAAGATGTCGAAGATGTACTGCAAATTCCACTTCTAGGAGTCGTTCCAGATTTAGACAAAATAAAATAGGAGGAAGTTATGCCAACGTTAGAAATCTCACAGGAAAAATTGGATCTTGTAAAAAAGGCGGAGGAATATTATAACGCTTTGTGCACGAACCTACAGTTAAGTGGAGATGATTTGAAAGTATTTTCTATCACTTCTGTGAAACCAGGAGAAGGAAAATCAACGACTTCCACTAATATAGCTTGGGCTTTTGCGCGTGCAGGTTACAAAACGCTGCTGATTGATGGAGATATTCGCAATTCTGTTATGTCAGGTGTCTTTAAAGCAAGGGATAAAATTACAGGTCTGACAGAATTTCTATCAGGAACTACAGACCTGTCACAAGGGCTTTGTGATACCAATATCGAAAATCTCTTTGTCATTCAAGCGGGCTCTGTGTCACCAAATCCGACAGCTCTTCTTCAAAGTAAGAATTTCAGTACAATGCTTGAAACCTTGCGTAAATATTTTGACTATATCATTGTAGATACTGCTCCTGTCGGTGTCGTGATTGATGCAGCTATCATTACGCGAAAATGTGATGCTTCTATTTTAGTGACAGCAGCAGGTGAAACAAATCGACGGGATATTCAAAAAGCGAAAGAACAGTTGGAACAAACTGGGAAGCCGTTTTTAGGAGTTGTGTTGAATAAATTCGATACTTCAGTAGACAAATACGGTTCTTACGGGAACTATGGAGATTACGGTAAAAAATAAAAAATAGGTTGGGGGGAGATAGAGATGAATGGAAAAGTAGTAAAGCCTGCATTGGCCATAATCCAGAGTTTTCTTGTTGTTTTATTAACTTATCTACTTAGTGCTGTGAGAGAAACGGAGATTGTTTCAACAACAGCTATTGCACTTTATATCCTCCACTATTTTGTCTTTTATATCAGTGATTATGGACAAGATTTCTTTAAAAGGGGATATTTGCTTGAACTTGTCCAAACATTGAAATATATCCTATTCTTTGCGCTAGCGATTAGTATTTCTAATTTTTTCTTAGAAGATCGATTTAGTATTTCCAGACTAGGCATGATTTACTTCCTCACATTACATGCTCTCTTAGTCTATGTGCTAAACCTATTTATCAAGTGGTATTGGAAGCGAGCTTATCCCAATTTTAAAGGAAGTAAGAAGATTCTCTTGCTTACAGCGACTTCTCGTGTCGAAAAGGTACTGGATAGATTAATAGAATCAAATGAGATTGTTGGGGAGTTGGTAGCCGTCAGTGTTTTAGATAAACCAGATTTTCAGCATAATTCTTTAAAGGTAGTAGCAGAGGAGGAGATAGTAGACTTTGCGACTCATGAGGTGGTCGATGAAGTCTTTATCAATCTTCCGAGTGAAAAATACAATATTGGAGAGCTTGTCTCTCAGTTTGAAACGATGGGAATTGATGTAACAGTCAATCTAAATGCTTTTGATCGTAGTTTGGCACGTAACAAGCAAATTCGTGAGATGGCAGGATTAAACGTTGTGACTTTTTCTACAACATTTTATAAGACTAGCCACGTGATTGCTAAGCGGATTATTGATATCGTGGGTGCATTGGTAGGGCTGATACTATGTGGTCTAGTCAGTATTGTACTGGTTCCTTTGATTCGAAAGGATGGGGGCTCTGCTATTTTTGCTCAGACGCGCATAGGAAAAAATGGGCGCCAGTTCACTTTTTATAAGTTTCGCTCTATGTGTGTAGATGCCGAGGCGAAAAAAAGAGAACTCATGGAACAAAATACCATGCAGGGTGGAATGTTTAAGGTGGACGATGATCCTCGTATCACGAAAATTGGTCGTTTTATAAGGAAGACTAGCTTGGACGAGTTGCCACAATTTTACAATGTTCTAAAGGGAGATATGAGTTTAGTTGGTACACGACCACCAACAGTGGACGAGTATGAGCACTATACCCCAGAACAAAAACGCCGTCTAAGTTTTAAACCTGGTATAACAGGCTTATGGCAGGTCAGCGGACGAAGTGAGATCAAGAATTTCGATGAGGTTGTCAAATTAGATGTGGCCTATATAGACGGTTGGACAATCTGGAAAGATATTGAAATTTTATTGAAGACAGTTAAAGTTGTATTTATGAGAGATGGAGCGAAGTAGATTGATAGATGTAAAAGTCATTGTGGCAACACACAAGAAGGCTAAAATGCCTCAAGATAATACTCTTTATCTTCCAATACATGTTGGGAGAGAAGGAAAATCAGATATCGGTTTTATTGGAGATAATACTGGTGATAATATTTCATCTTTAAATCCATATTATTGTGAATTAACAGGACTTTACTGGGCGTGGAAGAACTTAGACTGTGATTATCTAGGTTTGGTACACTATCGCCGTTATTTTACCAAAAGATCACAAAGATATTCAGATTATATCAGTATGGATGAAGTTATTTTATCTCGAGATGATTTAGATAATCTTCTTTTGACAAATGATGTTTTAGTTCCTAAGAAGAGGCGATATTATATTGAAACGCTCTATTCACACTATGCCCATACTTTGGATGGAAATCATCTTGATATTGCTCGTGATGTAATTGAACAGTTAAGCCCAGAATATTTAACGGCCTTTGATAAGGTTATGAAGCAACGTAGTGGTTACATGTTCAATATGTTTATTATGAAAAAAGATTTAGCAGGTCAGTATTTTTCTTGGTTATTTCCTATTTTAGACATGATGTATGAGCAAATAGATGTATCCCAGTTAACACCATTTGAAGCTAGACTATTCGGTCGTGTTAGTGAATTGTTATTTAATGTGTGGTTGAAACATAAGGACATTAAGCCAAAAGAACTCCCATTTATGTATATGGAGAAAGTGGATTTGTTTGAAAAAGGAAAATCTTTCTTAATGGCCAAATTTTTCGGAAAGAAGTATGGACAGAGTTTTTAGGACTTGAATATGAGTATAAAAATTAAAAAATTGACATTGGGGGAAACATTAAGTTTATTTGCTCTAGCATTGTTTTTGTTTGTTTCTCTATTAAATACAACATTTTATGCTAAATATGTATCTGGGGTAGTTTATTATTTTATAATTATCACTTCTATTATTTTTTTAGTGACAAAAGAGATAATTAGTAATAAGTTTAATTTCCAAAATACAGTATCTCTTTTTGGAATTTTAGTTGTTTATGTTTTAGTTGGTAGTGTGGCCGGCTTTCTATCGACTCTGGCTATTAGTAGTCTATTTATATTTGGATTAAGAAATGTTCCATTTAGGTATGTAGCAAGAGTTTCCTTATATATTAGTCTATTTATTTTGATAGTTGTTATTCTAAGTAGTAAAATAGGTTATATTCCAAATTACGTAGAGTTCTCGTTAGGGAGAGTCCGACATTTTTTGGGATTTCGATACTCATTGTTTCCATCTACTGTGATGCTGAACATTGTAGCAATAACATTATTTCTAACTCAAGATAAGATAAGCTATAAACGTTTGTTTTTTTTATTTGTATTAACAATTTGGATTTTCCATCAAACAGATTCAAGGTTAACTTTTATTGGTTCACTTTTATTACTTAGTATTAATTTAATGATGAAATGGTATCCATCGTTTTTGGAGTCTTCTCATTTTATATTAAAAGGTTTTCGATTTACGTATCTAATTAACGCATACTTTAGTTATTTATTGGCTAAGATGTACTTGAATTTTGCAAGTACTCATTTAAATGATTTGAGTCAAAAACTCAACACTTTTTTGGGTGGTCGGATTTATTACGCAAATCGTTCATTGAGTATTTATGGCTATAATTTATTTGGACAAAAAATAAATTGGATAGGAAATGGTTTAGACATAAATGGACAAAGAGGATTAAGTGAGTATTTGTATGTTGATAATCTCTACATACAAATACTACAGCGTTATGGATTGTTTGTATTATGTATATTGTTATTAATTTTGACATTGACTTTACATACTCTTTTAAAAAGAAAAGAGTATGTATTATCATTAATCCTTATTGTTTTAAGTTTCCATGCGATGATAGATGATCTAATTTTAAATCTTCACTATAATATTTTTTTAATTTTAATTGGTGTATTGATGAATCGATATTACCCTACTTTTGAAGATAAATTACAATTGAATAATGGAGAAAAATGATAAAAGTAAGTATAGTTATTCCTGTATATAATGTAGAAAAGTACTTGGAACGATGTTTGTTTTCTATAGTGAATCAAACATATAAAGAAATAGAAATTATTTTAGTAAATGATGGCTCTAAAGACAATTCAGGAGCTATTTGTGATCAGTTTGTTAAAAAAGATTCAAGAGCTAAGGTGGTTCACCAAGAAAATAGAGGCCTATCTGAAGCAAGAAATACTGGACTACGAAATGTGACAGGTGATTATGTTATGTTTCTAGATTCGGATGATTGGCTCGAGTTTGATGCGATTGAATTTTTGTTGGGACAAGCTATAAGTCAAAATGCAGACATGGTTGTTGGAGGGGTATTTAGGACCTCAAATGTTGTAGAACATCCAAAAAATACACCTGTTTCATACCTATTAACACAGGAAGAGTATGCGAAACGATACTTTAAGATTGAAAGTCAAACAATTGAGTATTATGTTTGGAATAAATTGTATAGAAGAAGAGTCGTAGAAGGAATCGAGTTCCCCTCTGGATTTTTTGCAGAGGATGTTCCAACAATGTTTCGCTATATTCTAAATTCACAAACAATTGTTGTCACTGATAAAATTGTTTATAATTATTTTATTAACACGTCAGGCTTAACAGCCAAATTTACGTCCAAACATTTTGATGTTTTAAAAGGTTGGGATTTAGTATGCCAGTATGCTAACGAAAGTAATAATAATAGGTATAAAGAGTGGGCTCAAATTAATCGCTATAGAGCAGACCTAGCTCTCTTAACAGAAATAGCTCTTTCTTTAGATTATAAAAACATTCGTATAGTATATAAAGTTCAAATAAAGTCTATGGTAGACGAATTGAAGAAAAATAAGAAAATTTTACTAAGACAGGCCATTCCTGTTAGTAGAAAAATACTGATTATACTTTTTACAACGTCGTATAACTTATTTGCAAACGCGATAAATACTATGATAAGGATAAAAAATTATGGTGCATAAGCATGCATATCTAATACTAGCACACAATCAGTTTGAACAACTGGCATTTTTGGTTTCTTTATTGGATCATCAAAATAATGATATTTTTATTCATGTTGATAAAAAATCAAATTTTAATGACTCTCAGAAGAATTTAATTGAATCTAGTACTAATCTATCAAAAGTTTATTTTACAGAAAGAGTTGCAGTTAGTTGGGGTGGATATTCACAAATTGAAGCTGAAATGCTTTTATTTAAAGCAGCGTCTAGGGGAGATTCTTATTATTTTTATCATTTAATAAGTGGCGTAGACTTACCATTGAGTTCTCAGCAGAGAATCCATAATTTCTTTGATGATTATCCAAATTACTCCTTCCTTACTTTTATGAATATAGAGGAGAACGGTGAGGATATAAATAGATTTAAATATTATCACTTTTTTGAGAGTTTTACCTATCGCACTTTACCTGGTGCCATAGGTAAGCTTGCATTCAAGATTTATCGTAATTTAGAGGTATGGATTCAAAAACTACTCAGAGTTGATCGATATAAATTATTTAATGTTAGTCCTATGAAAGCCAGTCAGTGGGTCTCATTACCAAGCGATATTGTGCAATTATTGATAGATAGAGAAGCAGATATTGAGAAGATGTTTAAAAAGTCCTTTCTCAATGACGAAGTGTTTCTACCAATGATTTTAAATAAAGAACGAACAGACTATAATGTGTATGATTCATCAATTAACCATGGCTATAAAGAAGAATTTCAAGGAAACTTACGCTATATTAACTGGTGGGACGGAAAACCATATACATGGACTGATAGTGAAAAAGATTTACATGAATTGAGAGATGCTGCACAAAATGGATACCTATTTTCAAGAAAATTTGATATTGAGAAATATCCGCAAACGAAGAGACTGGTTATTGAGTTAACAAAGGAGATGTAATGGTCTATAAAATTTTAATGACAGGAATGTCTCCTGTTCTTGCTGGTACTGAAACATTTATAATGAACTATTATCGTCATCTTGACCCATCTAAGTTTCAAGTCGATTTTATTAAAAGAACTAGAGAACCTATCGTATTTGAAGACGAGATTATTTCAAAAGGATCAAGAGTGTATTATTTACCTCGTAAAGGGAAAAATCCTCTTAAATATATGAGAGAATTAAGAGAATTTTTTGCTACGGAAGGAAAAAAATATGATGCGATTTGGTATAATGCGATGGCAATTCCCAATCTCGATCTGTTAAAATATGCAAAAAAATATGGTATAAAAACTCGAATTATTCATAGTCATAGTTCAATGTTCAAAGGGAATAGAGTAAGAAAATTTTTACATAATTTGAATCGTTCAAAATTGCCCCAAATAGCTACTCATTTTTTTGCCTGTTCTGGAATAGCTGCAGATTATATGTTCACCGATAAAATTCGATCAAGTGTGCAAATTATACAAAATGCTATTGATATAGATAACTTTTCTTTTTCAGAAAAGGATAGACTTGATCTAAGAACAGAGTTAGGGTGGAATGATTGTAAAGTTATTGGCAATGTTGGTCGACTAGATATCCAAAAGAATCAACCTTTTTTAATAGATGTTTTTAATGAAGCTTGCAAGAAAAATCCTAATCTTCGCTTAGTAATAATCGGTAAAGTTGCGGGTGCAAATTCAACTGTAGATTTAATTAAAGAAAAAATAAAATCTTATGGAATTGAAGATAAAGTCTTGCTGGCAGGAAGTCAGAATGATATAAAGAAATGGTTAAGTTCCCTAGATCTCTTCGTTTTGCCTTCAATTTTTGAGGGATTGCCTCTATCTGCTGTCGAAGCGCAAGCGAATGGATTACCTGTTTTGGTGAGTGATGCAGTTACGACAGAATTGAAAATATTAGATTCAATCCGTTACCTATCTCTAGATGACTCGATTACTGTTTGGGCAAAAACTATACTTGAGTTATTAGACATACCTAGATCAACTGAACTTGAAATAAAAGAAAGGTTTAAGCTAAAAGGATTTGAAATTGAAACTCAAGCATTGACTTTACAGAATATACTTTTGGGAGAACTGAATGAAAAAATATCAGATTGTTGAATCGTATGGGACACACATGCACGCGGGGAGTAAAGCCACCAATGATTGTGTTAATATTTTGGAAGAATTAGGATTCGAAAAAATAGAAATTGTACGCCATAAGCCTGAGGATAAATCACCTGTTTCTAAAATAATAAGACAACTTTCTTTTTATAAACAGTGGAATAAGGTTTTAAATAAATTGTCTGAAGGAGATGTTTTATTATTACAACATCCTTATCGCAGAAATCATTTTGGAAGAACACCGAGTCTTTTAAAATTGAAAAAGAAAAAAGTAAAAATAATTTCGTTAGTTCATGATGTTGAATTAATCAGAGGAATTTATGATGATCCATTCTATCAGAAAGAGTTTGATGAAATGCTATCTTTTGCTGATTCAATCATTGTTCATAATGAAGAAATGAAAGATTGGTTTGTTAAGTATGGAGTAGATGAAAAGAGACTAGTTGTTTTAGAAATATTTGATTATCTAAATGATAAGAGCGTATCATCATCAATTGAATATTCAAAAACAGTTACAGTAGCTGGGAATCTATCACCTGATAAAAGCCCTTATTTGTATCAGTTGGATAAGGTTCCTAGCATTCGTTTTCAATTGATGGGGATTGGATATCATCCTATAGAAGATGTTTCTAATGTTTCTTATTTAGGTGCTTTTGCTCCAGAAGAAGTTCCTAATCATTTAAATGGTGGATTTGGATTAGTATGGGATGGAGAAAGTTTAGATACTTGCGATGGAGTGACAGGAAATTATTTAAGATACAATAATCCTCATAAGTTATCTTTGTATCTTTCTTCGGGATTACCTGTTATTGTATGGAAAGATTCAGCAGAAGCAAACTTCGTTGAAAAAAATGGAGTTGGTTTAGCAGTTAATAGTCTATTTGAATTATCTGAAAGACTGGAAAGACTCACTCAGGATGAATATCTGCAACTGGTAACTAATACTAAAAACATTATGACAAAACTTAAAGAAGGATATTATTTAAAATCTGCAGTCAATAAGATAATTGAATAGATTCTTTGGAGAAACATATGAATAATAAAATAGATCTTGTTGTTACTTGGGTTGATGGTACAGACCCTGAATGGTTACAAGAAAAGAGACTATACGAATCTGGTGCTCAATGGTCAGAATCAAATAATGCAAATCGTTACAGACCATCAGAGAATTTCAAGTACTGGTTTCGGGCAGTAGAACGCTATGCAGGTTGGATTAACCGAATTTTCTTTATAACTTACGGTCATGTACCAGAATGGTTGAATACAAAGAATCCAAAATTAAAAATTGTAAAACATACTGATTATATACCTCTGGAATATCTTCCGACTTATAATTCTAATGTGATTGAATTGAATTTACATAGAATCGAAGAATTAAGTGAGAACTTTATATTGTTAAATGATGATATGTATTTTGCTGCTCCTACTACAGCAGATGATTTCTTTAAAGAAAATCTTCCAAAAGATTTCGGTATTTACTTACCTATAATTCCACGTGAAAGTTTCAATCATATTGAGTTAAATAATACAATTCTGATGAACAAACATTTTCAACGGAAAAGGAAACCATTTTCAGAATGGCACAAATTTTATAGTTTAAGATTAGGAAAGTATTTAGTTGGTAATATTTTCAGTATTTTTTATTCGGGGATTTTAGGATATAAAAATTATCATATTGGTTTATCACATTTGAAATCGACCTTTAATTTAGTCTGGGAAAAAGAAATGGATTTGTTGGAGGAAGTTAGTTCCCATAGGTTTAGACAATTATCGGATATTAGTCATTATGTTATGTCTCACTGGAATGTGGAATCAGGTAAGTTTATGCCTCAATCCATTCATTTTGGGAAGTATTTTGATATTTGGGAAGTTGAACAAATACAGCAAGCTATTCAAAATGAGAGATACAAGATTATTTGTATCAACGATACGGATGAAGATGGGAAATTTTCTGAATATGATCAAAAAATACATCAAACATTTCAATCTAAATTCCCTGATAAATCAAGTTTTGAATTGTAAATTTGTAGATTAATAAAAATATGTTTAGAAGTAAAAAATAATGAAAGTTCTTAAAAATTATGCCTATAATCTCTCATATCAATTATTGGTAATTATTCTACCAATTATAACCACCCCTTATGTTACTAGAATCTTTAGTTCGGATGATCTGGGTATTTATGGTTATTTTAATTCTATTGTTACCTATTTCATCTTGTTAGCGACTTTAGGGGTTGCTAACTATGGGACTAAGGAGATTTCAGGTAACCGAAAGGAAATCAAAAAAAATTTCTGGGGTATATACACCCTACAATTTGGTGCAGCATTATTATCGATTCTCTTATATATTCTCTTGTGCATGGGAATCTCTACAATGCAAAATCCAGTGGCGTATATATTGGGATTGAGTTTGTTTTCTAAAGGTCTAGATATTTCATGGCTTTTTCAAGGATTAGAAGATTTTCGTAAGATTACGGTAAGGAATATCACAGTGAAGCTTGTTGGTGTAAGCGCCATTTTCTTGTTTATAAAATCAGCGAGTGATTTATACTTGTATGTCTTTCTTTTAACAGCATTTGAATTGTTAGGTCAGTTAAGTATGTGGGTTCCAGCCCGTGAATTTATTGGAAAACCACATTTTGATTTAGGATACGCCAAACATCATTTGAAGCCTATTATTTTGCTATTCTTACCGCAGATTGCTATCTCGCTTTATGTTACTTTGGATCGTACGATGTTAGGAGCGCTAGCTTCTACAAGAGATGTGGGAATTTATGATCAGGCTTTGAAATTGGTGAATATTTTATTGACCTTAGTAACTTCATTGGGGAGTGTCATGTTGCCACGAGTATCTAGTCTATTATCAGAGGGTGATCATAAAGCTGTAAATAAGATGCATGAGATGGCTTTCTTGATTTATAATGTAGTTATTTTTCCTATTATAGCTGGAATGTTAATTGTAAATGATAATTTTGTTCACTTTTTCTTAGGGGAAGACTTTCAAGAGGCGCGTTATGCAATAGCTATCATGATTTTTAGAATGTTCTTTATTGGCTGGACTAATATCATGGGAATTCAAATTTTGATTCCTCATAATAAAAATAGAGAATTTATGCTTTCAACCACAATTCCCGCTATTGTCAGTGTTGGGTTAAATCTTCTCTTTCTTCCAAAATTCGGTTATATTGGAGCTGCAATCGTTTCAGTCTTAACGGAGGCGCTGGTCTGGGTTATACAGTTATTTTTTACCCGTTCATATCTAAGAGAAGTTCCGATTTCAGGATCTATGATTAAAATTATAGTTTCATCGGGATTCATGTATAGTATTTTATTATTTGTGAAACAATTCCTGAATGTATCACCTATGTTAAACGTGGGACTATATGCTATTCTAGGAGCAATAATTTATGTTAGTTTGATCCTAATTTTTAAGGTTATAAATCTTAATGATATAAAACAACAATTATTCAAAAGTAAAGGAGTGTAATATGTACGACTATTTAATCGTTGGAGCTGGTTTGTCTGGAGCAATCTTCGCATACGAAGCTACAAAACGTGGAAAAAAAGTAAAAGTGATTGATAAACGCGATCACATTGGAGGGAACATATACTGTGAGAATGTAGAAGGTATCAATGTTCATAAATATGGTGCCCATATCTTTCATACCTCTAATAAAAAAGTTTGGGACTATATCAATCAATTCGCTGAGTTTAACAACTATATCAATTCACCTGTCGCGAACTACAAAGGAAGTCTTTATAATCTTCCTTTCAATATGAATACCTTCTATGCTATGTGGGGCACAAAAACTCCACAAGAAGTGAAGAATAAGATTGCTGAGCAAACGGCTCATATGAAGGATGTTGAGCCGAAAAATCTGGAAGAACAAGCTATCAAGTTGATTGGTCCGGATATCTATGAAAAGTTGATCAAGGGCTATACTGAAAAGCAGTGGGGGCGCTCAGCAACGGAACTTCCTCCATTTATCATTAAACGCCTTCCAGTTCGTTTAACATTTGATAATAACTATTTTAACGACCGTTACCAAGGAATTCCTATTGGTGGTTATAATGTGATTATCGAAAATATGCTTAAAGACGTTGAAGTTGAGCTTGGTGTTGATTTCTTTGCTCACCGTGAAGAGTTGGAAGCATCTGCTAACAAAGTTGTCTTTACAGGAATGATCGACCAATATTTTGACTACAAACACGGAGAGTTAGAATACCGTAGCCTTCGTTTTGAACATGAAACCTTAGACGAGGAAAATTATCAAGGAAATGCTGTAGTGAACTATACAGAGCGTGAAATTCCTTATACTCGTATCATCGAACACAAGCATTTCGAATATGGAACGCAACCAAAGACAGTTATCACGCGTGAATATCCGACTGACTGGAAGCGTGGGGACGAGCCCTACTATCCGATTAACGATGAGAAAAATAATGCTATGTTTGCTAAGTACCAAGAGGAAGCAGCGCAGAATGATAAAGTTATCTTTTGTGGGCGTTTAGCAGATTATAAATATTACGATATGCATGTGGTGATTGAACGGGCGCTAGAGGTCGTAGAGAAAGAGTTAGGTAACTAAAGATTTGATGTTAAAATGAGGGAATACTTCTTTTCCTCATTTTATTCATCTTTAATAGGAGATGGAAAAAGAAATGAATGCTTATAGTAAACAAAAGTCGGATCGAATCGAATGGATTGATTTTGGGAAAGGTCTAACAGTTTTAATGGTTGTCTTTGGACATGTTGTTTTAGGGTTATTTGAATCCAAAAGATTTGAAGATAGCCAACAATGGTTATTATTTGTGACACAGATTTTTTATCTGTTTCATATCCCTGTATTCTATGCTTTGTCAGGCTATTTCTTTAAGCCAGTGACAGGTTTAAAGAGTTATGTGGAATTTGTCAAACAAAAAACAATTATTTTGGGAATTCCTTATTTGTTCTATTCTATTCTGCAGTTTGGACTTCAAAAATTAGGTGGAGCAACAGTAAGAAACGCCGCTTCTTTCTGGGATCTATTAAATATTTACCAAACACCTCTTGGAGTCTCGTGGTATCTCTATGTTCTTTGGTGGATTTACCTGGTTGTTGCCTTCCTTTCTATTTGGATCAAATCCTATCATAAGTTATTTATCATTAGTGTAGTAGCCTATCTTCTTTCTATATTTGTACCAACGAATATCTATATTGTTCAGAAAATTTTTCTATGGACTTTCTTCTTTTTATTAGGATCATGGATCAGACACTCAGGTGTTGGAACTTTTTTGACAAATAGATGGAAGTCGATTAGTTGTGTGACACTTGTCGCCATAACAGCATTTTTAACTTATTGGCAGTTATCTGCACCTACTTTCTATATTTCATATGACAGACCTGGATTAAATGGACTCATTTTTCCAGTTTCTGTAATTTTAGCTATGGCTTCCTATCCTATTTTAAGTGATAAATTGAATCGAGTTGCTGATTATTTTAGAAAGATAGGAAAAGATAGTTTGGTAATCTATCTTCTGCATGCTCCAATAGTTTCTGTAACTAGAATTGCTTTATTAAAGCTAGGTGTTAGCAATATCTTTATCCATGTACTGATAGGACTTCTTTTAGGTTGGTTTGGTTCAGTCGTTATACTCTATCTATCTAAAAAAATACCTTATGCAGATTTTGTATTTTATCCAATGAACTATTTAAGGAAAAAGAAATAGTGAATAGAATTGAAGATCCTTATATTTGATTTTATATTTTAATATATAAGGTAAATAAACTAAAAACTTGAAAAAAAGTAAAAAGAATGATATAATCATCTCTAATTACGTATAAAATGTCTAGGAGAATATAACCAGATGGATAAGAAAATTAAGACAGCTTTGGTGGCAACTGCAGCAGCTTTTACAGCATTTTCTGTTCACCAAGTAAGTGCAGCTGAAGCTAGCGATAAACAAGCTACTAAAGATACTACAGAATCGCTTAAACAAGTTTCTAAGCAGCAAGTTTCAGATGCTGAGAAAAAAGTTTTAGATACTAAAGAAGCAATTAAACAAAAAGAAGCTAATCTAACGCAGGCAGAGGCTGATGCAAAAGTAGCGGCAGAAAAGGAAAAAACGGCAGCTGAAAAGGCAAAGGAAGCTACACCGGAAGTTATCCAAAAAGCTAAAGACGATGCAACTAAAGCTGCGGAAGCTGTTAAAACTGCTGAAGCTGATGTAAAAACTAAAAAAGCTGCTCAAGACACACTTGCTAAAGATGTAGCAACAAAACAAACAGAAGCAGACAATACAAACTCTGCTGTCGATGCTGCTGCTAAGAAAGTACAAGATTTAGAAAATGGTACGCCATCTCTAACTGAAGCAGAAAAAGCCAAAGCAGATGCCGAAAAAGCTAAATTTGACGCAGAAAAAGCTAAATCTGACGCAGAAAAAGCAAAAGAAAGTGCTAAAAAAGCTGATGCTGCTGCGGATAAAAAAGTAACCGATTTAAATAATGAATTATCTGCTAAAAAACAAACTTTAGCAGATAAAGAAAAAGCGCTTAAAGATCTTGGAGAAAAGCCACAAGCATACGATTTTTCTGATGTTAAATTTAACTTAGGTGCTGACTTTGCAGCTGCATTAAACGAACGTGCTAAATTAATGGGTGAAAATGATCCAAATAACACTGGTGATGGACGTGCCAACGAACTTAGCACAAGAAATCAAGCTGAAGTAACTGCTAATGCTGAAAAATTAAAACAATTAGCAAAAACTAATATGGCTAAAAATACCTACACTAATACAAAAGACACACGTGAAGTTGATATTTGGGATTTAACAGCTGAGCAAAAGAGAGAGATTAACTTATTCGGTCTTCACATTGTTAACCAAATCCGCGAACAACTAGGAAATCCTAAAGTTAAAACAACTGTAGGTATGGAAAAATTCGCAAATGAAGCTGCTGATGCACGTAACAAAAAATATGCAAAAGTTACAGAAACTTACGCTAAACCTGACTACGATGGAATTAATGCTGCAGCAAAAGCAAATGGTTTATCATACAAAACTGGTGACGACCAAAACCAAAGTGATATAATCTATGCCAATGCTAAAACATTCCAAAAAACAGAAGATAGTGAAGTATTTAAGTCTGAACAAAATCTAAATACTTTAATGAAAAACAGTCCACGTAGACCTAAAATGACAATGGGACAATTAAAAGAGTATATCTTCGAAGCATATAATAGTAAAATGTTCACTAACAACGAAGATTATACTGGTGCAAATTCTCATCGTGCATGGGAAAATGCTTTATCTATTGGTGGAAGTATCGCTTACCGTAAAGATGGGACAGGAAACAAACTAGGACGTAAAGCGTCTGAATATAATGCAACAAGTGTAACTGCATCTGTTAAATTCAATCCAACCCCATATGTAAATAAATGGGGAGATTACAGATACTTCACTAATCTTGAAATCTTCGTTCACAACTTCCAAACAGCTGGAGAAAACAAAGCCGTAGGACAAGAAAGAAATAGTATTGTAACTGATTCTAGTAAATTCGATGCGACTGAAATTAAAAATGATCCAACAGCTGCAAAAGAATATAGTGCGAAAAAACAAGCTGCTGAAAAAGCAGTTAATGATGCTAAAGCTGATGTTACTAAAGCACAAAACAACTTAGAGACTGCGAAGCAATACAAGGCACAATTACCAGCTGCTGAAAAAGCTCTTACTGATGCAACTAATAAACTTACAGTTGCTGAAAAAGCTCTTACTGACGCTGAAACTAAATTAAACAACTTACGTCAAGATGCGACTAATAGAGCTGACGAGCTTGATAAGGCTAAAGTAGCGTTAGCAACTGCTAAGCAGGCTGCTGAAAAAGCGAAGGCGACTCTTACTGTTGCTCAAACTAAATTAGCTAAAGCTGAAAAAGATGTTAAGGTTGCTACTTCTCTAGTGATGACTAAAGTAGCTGCTAAAGATCAAGCGGAAGAATTGGTACGTTCTCTTGAAAATGCAGCAAGAGCATTGGAACTTGCTAAAGTAGCTAAAAAAAATGCGGATGCCAAGGTTGAAGAACTTCATAAATCCTTAGCTGAGAAACAAACTGAACTAGTTAAATTCGAAGAAGAGTATAAAAAACTTCTAAAACAATATATTTCTACTTTGACTCAACCTGAAAATCCTGAATTAAGTTTTTATGAAGAAGTTAAAGAAGAAGACATCAAGTTTAACATTGTGGAAAAATTAGACTCATCTCTTAAAGAAGGCGAGCGTGTTGTTAAAATTAAAGGTATAAATGGTCGTAAAAAAGTTAAGACTATAGTCTTTAAAGCTTCTGGAGAAGAAGTTGGTCGTATAGTTGATAGTGAAGAGGTATTAGAGAAACCTGTTGACGAAATCATTCTAGTAGGTACCAAGAAAGAGAATTCACCAGTTCAACCAGTTGTTCCTAGAGATGATATTAAAGACAAAGCTAATCAAGCAGTTTCAAAATCTCAAGTAGTTTATATGGCACCAAAAGTAAATCAACTGGCTGTTAATAAAGAGAACAATCAAAAACTTCCTACGACAGGTACGAAAAATTCAAAATTATCAATTGTACTTGCGATTATTGCAGCAACTACTTCTTTAGGATTAATAGCAAGAAAAAAAGAAGAAAAATGATTTTTGGGACTCTTTGTCAACTGTAGTGGGTTGAAGAAAAGCTAAGATCGAGAAAGGACGAAATTCGTCCTTTCTTTTTTGATGTTGAGAGCGATGAAAATCCTTTTTTTGAAATTTTCAAAGTTTCGAAAACCAAAGGCATTTCGTTTGATGAGATTATTAGTTGCTTCCAATTTTGCGTTGGAATAGGGTAATTAGAGGGCGTTGACGATTTTCTCTTTATCCTTGAGGAAGGTTTTAAAGACAGTCTGAAAAAGAGGATGAACCTGCTTTAGATTGTCCTCAATGAATCCGAAGAATTTGTCAGGTTTCTTATTCTGAAAGTGAAAAAGCAAGAGCTGATAAAGATTATAGTGGTGTTTCAAGTCTTCGGAATAGCTCAAAAGCTTGTCAAGAATCTTTTTATTCGTCAAGTGCATGCGAAAAGTAGGTTTATAAAATCGCTTTTCAGAATAGCTAAATTTCAAGTTCAAGTTAGCCAGTAATCAGTCTTCTCTGGGCGACTTGTAGTCCAAGGATTTTTTAGGATAGTTGTTGATCCAATTCTCGCTGTAACGCCCTTAGCCTTGACCATCATTTCAGGGGACAACTTTTGATTATGATAGTGGAGAATCTTTTGCTTTAGTTCTTTGGTCAAGATTGGTTTCATAAACCATTTGAGCATAGTCGGCAGAGTAAATCTTTTTGAAACGTCCTTTTCCTAGACATTGTAGGACTGTACCACGCTTGATTTCATTGTGGATGGTTTGGGGAGCTTTTCCAAGTAGAGATGCGGTTTCTCTATTTGATTTTCCTTCATTTTTCCATCGTTCGATTAACCGACGGCTATGGATTGTCAAGTGTTTAGCTTTTATAGTATAATGGTTTTGCATCTCTGTGCCTTTCTTGTGTTTGTGGTGAACAACAAGGATAACACAGAGGTGTTTTCTTATGCCTATAACTAGATTTCATTTGACAATATTGACTAGTTGAACCAGCTCATTTTTAGGAAAGTTGGGTGGCTAACTTCATTATAGAATTTTCGTCTTTTCAGAATATACCAAATTAACACAAAAATTCTGAAAATTCTGTTGACATCTTTCTGAAAAGAGTCTATAATGGAGAGAAAGTTTTAAAGGAGAAAATGATGAAAAGTTCAAAACTATTTGCCCTTGCGGGCGTGACATTATTGGCGGCGACGACTTTAGCTGCATGCTCTGGATCAGGTTCAAGCGCTAAAGGAGAGAAGACATTCTCATACATTTATGAAACAGACCCTGATAACCTGAACTATTTGACAACTAATAAAGCAGCTACAGCAAATATTACCAGCAACGTGGTTGATGGTCTGCTAGAAAATGACCGCTACGGTAACTTTGTGCCGTCTATGGCTGAGGATTGGTCTGTATCCAAGGATGGATTGACTTACACTTATACTATCCGTAAGGATGCAAAATGGTATACTTCTGAAGGTGAAGAATACGCGGCAGTCAAAGCTCAAGACTTTGTAACAGGACTTAAATATGCTGCTGATAAAAAATCTGATGGTCTTTATTTAGTTCAAGAATCAATCAAAGGATTGGACGCCTATGTGAAAGGAGAAATTACAGACTTCTCTCAAGTAGGAATCAAGGCCCTTGATGATTATACAGTTCAGTACACATTGAACAAGCCAGAAAGCTTCTGGAATTCTAAGACAACGATGGGAGTTTTGGCCCCGGTAAACGAAGAGTTTTTGAACTCTAAAGGGGATGATTTCGCCAAAGGGACAGATCCTAGTAGTATTCTCTATAATGGACCATTCTTACTCAAATCGATTGTAGCCAAATCTTCTGTTGAGTTTGAAAAGAATCCAAACTATTGGGATAAAGAGAATGTCCACATTGGCAAGGTGAAATTGTCATACTGGGATGGCCAAGATACCAACAAACCAACTGAAGCCTTCAAAGATGGCAGCTTTACAATGGCACGTCTCTTCCCAACAAGCGCTAGCTACCCAGAGACTGAAAAAGCCTTTAAAGACAATATTGTTTACACACAACAAGACTCAACAACTTTCTTAGTTGGTATCAATATTGATCGCCAGTCTTATAAGTATACTTCTAAGACAACGGATGAAGAAAAAACATCAACCAAGAAAGCTCTTCTAAACAAAGATTTCCGTCAAGCTCTTGCTTTTGGTTTTGATAGAACTGCCTATGCCTCTCAAGTAAACGGCGCAAGTGGTGCGACTAAACTACTTCGCAACTTGTTTGTCCCACCTACATTTGTGCAAGCAGATGGCAAAAACTTTGGTGAGTTGGTCAAAGAAAAATTGGTGACATACGGTGACGAGTGGAGCAACGTGAACTTGGATGATGCCCAAGATGGACTTTACAATCCAGAAAAAGCCAAAGCAGAATTCGCCAAGGCTAAGACAGCGCTTCAAGCAGAAGGAGTGAAATTCCCAATCCACTTGGATATGCCTGTAGACCAAACAAACACGACGAAAGTTCAACGTGTGCAATCTTTGAAACAGTCACTTGAAGCAACTTTGGGAACAGATAATGTAGTTGTGGATATCCAACAACTTCAAAAAGACGATGTCTTGAACATCACTTACTTTGCTGAGACTGCTGCTGGTGAAGACTGGGATATCTCAGATAACGTTGGTTGGTCTCCAGATTTTGCGGATCCATCTACCTACCTTGATATCATCAAGCCATCTGTCGGAGAAAATACGAAGACTTACCTAGGATTTGACTCAGGAACAAACAACGCTGCTGCCAAGCAAGTTGGTTTGGAAGACTACGAAAAAATGGTTGTGGAAGCTGGGGAAGAAACTACTGACGTTTCAAAACGTTATGAAAAATATGCTGCTGCCCAAGCTTGGTTGACAGATAGTGCCTTGATCATCCCAACAACTTCTCAAACTGGTCGTCCAATGTTGTCTAAGATGGTACCATTTACTCTTCCGTTTGCTTACTCAGGTAACAAGGGTATGAGCGAAGCTCTCTTGTATAAATACCTAGATCTACAAGATAAACCAGTGACAGCAGAAGAATACCAAAAAGCTCAAGAAAAATGGTTGAAAGAAAAAGAAGAGTCAAATAAAAAGGCTCAAGAAGATCTCGCAAAACATGTGAAATAACTGTTGCAAAATATAAGAAAGGATTTAGTATTTCTCTTGAATGCTGAATCCTTTTTTACATTTGTAAAGAAAGACTCTAAATTTGGAGCCTTTTTTTGTCAGAATAGAGAAAATTTTCCTTAATTTTACTTGTTTCCTATTGCTTTCTTAGTTATTATTTGTTATATTAAAAGCATAATTATTTTTTATTTATCAGGGTTAAGCACTGCACTTTCAGAGGAAGGAGTATTTTTTAAAAAGGAAATGTAAACGCTTACTCAAAAATGAAAGGATTTAGGAGTTTATGAATAAAAGATCATTTGAAAAACGTTGTAAATATAGTATTCGGAAATTTTCATTAGGTGTTGCTTCTGTTATGATTGGGGCTGCATTCTTTGGGACAAGTACAGTTCTTGCAGATAGCGTGCAGTCTGGCTCCACGGCGAATTTACCAGCGGATTTAGCTACTGCTCTTGCAACAGCAAAAGAGAATGATGGGCGTGATTTTGAAGCGCCTAAGGCAGGAGAAGACCAAGGTTCTCCAGAAGTTACGGATGGGCCTAAGACAGAAGAAGAACTATTAGCACTTGAAAAAGAAAAATCAGCTAGTTCAGATAAGTTACCAGAAGGCTTAGAGGGCAAATTAGATAAGGCTGAAGATAAAGGGAAAGAAGTTGACAAGGATCAATTAGCTAAAGATACTGAGAATCTCGTTCCAGAAGATGTATCTAAAACAAAGAATGGTGAATTAAACTACGGAGCAACTGTCAAAATCAAGACACCATCAGGTGAAGGTAGTGGGATTGTCATTGGCGAAAATCTTGTTTTAACTGTTTCACATAACTTTATAAAAGATGTTCCAGATGGCAATAATCGTAAGGTCGTTGACAATGATAATGGTGATGGGGATATCTATAGCATTTCCTATCCAGGACTACCAGATGTTAAATTTAGTAAAAAAGACATTATTCACTGGGATCGTGAAGGTTTCCTAAAAGGTTACAAGAATGATTTAGCCCTTGTGAGATTGCGCACAGTTCTGGAAAATACGCCTGTTGAAGTAACCAAAAAGCCAGTAGTTAAGAAAATCGGAGATAAACTCCATGTCTTTGGTTATCCAGAAGGGAAATTGAATCCGATTGTCAACACTACAGTTGATTTTGCAGAACCATATGGAGAAGGTGTTCAAGGTATCGGTTATCAAGGAGGAAAACCGGGTGCTAGTGGTGGTGGTATCTTTGATACAGAAGGAAAACTCGTCGGTGTTCATCAAAATGGAGTTGTTGGCCAACGTAGTGGTGGTATTCTTTTCTCACCTGCTCAATTGAAATGGATCCAAGATCACATGAAGGGAATTTCAAGTGTCAAACCAGCAGACTTGGAAGAGAAAGAAAAACCAGCTGAAGACAAACCAAAAGAGGACAAACTAGCTGCTAAACCTGAAACACCTGAAAAAGTAACAGCTGAATGGCAAACAGTAGAGAAAAAAGAACAACAGGGAACAGTCACTATCCGAGAAGAAAAAGGTGTCCGCTACAACCAACTATCCTCAACTGCTCAAAATGATAACGCAGGCAAACCAGCCCTGTTTGAAAAGAAGGGCTTGACCGTTGATGCCAATGGAAATGCGACTGTTGATTTAACCTTCAAAGAAGATTCTGAAAAGGGCAAATCACGCTTTGGTGTCTTCCTGAAATTTAAAGATACCAATAATAATGTTTTTGTCGGTTATGACAAGGATGGTTGGTTCTGGGAGTATAAATCTCCAACAACTAGCACTTGGTATAGAGGTAGTCGTGTTGCTGCCCCTGAAACAGGATCAACAAACCGTCTCTCTATCACTCTCAAGTCAGACGGTCAGCTAAATGCAACGAATAATGATGTGAAGCTCTTTGATACAGTAACTCTACCAGCTGCGGTCAATGACCATCTTAAAAATGAGAAGAAAATTCTTCTCAAGGCGGGCTCCTATGGTGATGAGCGAACAGTTGTTAGCGTTAAGACGGATAACCAAGAGGGGGTAAAAATAGAGGATACCCCTGCTGAAAAAGAAACAGGTCCTGAAGTTGATGATAGCAAGGTGACTTATGACACTATTCAGTCTAAGGTCCTCAAAGCAGTGATTGACCAAGCCTTCCCACGTATTAAAGAATACAGTTTGAACGGGCATACCTTGCCAGGACAAGTCCAACAATTCAATAAAGTATTTATCAACAAGCACGAAGTCACACCTGAAGTTACTTACAAAAAAATCAATGAGACAACTGCAGAGTACTTGATGAAGCTTCGCGATGATGCTAATCTTATCAATGCAGAAATGACGGTTCGTCTGCAAGTTGTGGACAATCAATTGCACTTTGATGTGACCAAGATTGTCAACCACAATCAAGTTACTCCAGGTCAAAAGATTGATGACGAAAGAAAACTACTTTCTTCTATTAGTTTCCTTGGCAATGCTTTAGTATCTGTTTCAAGTGACCAAGCTGGTGCTAAGTTTGATGGGGCAACCATGTCAAATAATACCCATGTCAGCGGGGATGATCATATCGATGTAACCAATCCAATGAAAGACTTGGCCAAGGGTTACATGTATGGCTTTGTTTCTACAGATAAGCTTGCTGCAGGTGTTTGGAGTAACTCTCAAAACAGCTACGGTGGTGGTTCTTATGACTGGACCCGTTTGACAGCCTATAAAGAAACAGTCGGAAATGCCAACTATGTCGGAATTCATAGTTCTGAATGGCAATGGGAAAAAGCTTATAAGGGCATTGTCTTCCCAGAATACACCAAGGAACTTCCAAGTGCCAAGGTTGTTATCACTGAAGATGCCAATGCGGATAAGAAAGTCGATTGGCAGGATGGTGCCATTGCTTACCGTAGCATCATGAACAACCCTCAAGGTTGGGAAAAAGTCAAGGATATCACTGCTTACCGTATCGCGATGAACTTTGGTTCTCAAGCACAAAACCCATTCCTTATGACCTTGGATGGTATCAAGAAGATCAATCTCCACACAGATGGTCTAGGACAAGGTGTTCTCCTTAAAGGATATGGTAGCGAAGGCCATGACTCTGGTCACTTGAACTATGCTGATATTGGTAAACGTATTGGTGGTGTTGAAGACTTCAAGACCTTGATTGCGAAAGCGAAGAAATATGGAGCTCATCTAGGTATCCACGTTAACGCTTCTGAAACCTATCCTGAGTCTAAGTACTTTAATGAAAAAATTCTTCGTAAGAATCCAGATGGTAGCTACAGCTACGGATGGAACTGGCTAGACCAAGGTATCAACATTGATGCTGCTTATGACTTGGCGCATGGACGCTTGGCTCGCTGGGAAGACTTGAAGAAAAAACTTGGTGATGGTCTTGACTTTATCTATGTGGACGTTTGGGGTAATGGTCAATCAGGTGATAACGGTGCCTGGGCTACCCACGTTCTCGCTAAAGAAATTAACAAACAAGGCTGGCGCTTTGCGATTGAGTGGGGCCATGGTGGTGAGTACGACTCTACCTTCCATCACTGGGCAGCTGACTTGACCTATGGTGGCTACACCAATAAAGGTATCAACAGTGCCATCACGCGCTTTATCCGTAACCACCAAAAAGATGCCTGGGTAGGGGACTACAGAAGTTACGGTGGTGCTGCAGACTATCCACTTCTAGGTGGCTACAGCATGAAAGACTTTGAAGGCTGGCAAGGACGAAGCGACTACAATGGCTATGTAACCAACCTATTTGCCCATGATGTCATGACTAAGTACTTCCAACACTTTACTGTAAGTAAATGGGAAAATGGTACACCAGTGACCATGACCGATAATGGTAGCACCTATAAATGGACTCCAGAAATGCGAGTGGAATTGGTAGATGCTGACAATAATAAAGTAGTCGTGACTCGTAAGTCAAATGATGTGAATAGCCCACAATATCGCGAACGTACAGTAACTCTCAACGGACGTGTGATCCAAGATGGTTCAGCTTACTTGACTCCTTGGAACTGGGATGCGAATGGTAAGAAACTTCCTACTGATAAGGAAAAAATGTACTATTTCAATACGCAGACTGGTGCAACAACTTGGACACTTCCGAGCGATTGGGCAAATAGCAAGGTTTACCTTTACAAGCTAACTGACCAAGGTAAGACAGAAGAGCGGGAACTCACTGTAACAGATGGTAAGATTACCCTAGACCTTCTAGCAAATCAACCATACGTTCTCTACCGTTCAAAACAAACCAATCCTGAAATGTCATGGAGCGAAGGTATGCACATCTATGACCAAGGATTTAACAGTGGAACCTTGAAACACTGGACCATTTCTGGTGATGCTTCCAAGGCAGAAATTGTCAAATCACAGGGTGCAAATGAAATGCTTCGTATCCAAGGCAATAAGAGCAAGGTTAGCCTTACTCAGAAACTGACTGGCTTGAAACCAAATACCAAGTATGCCGTTTATGTTGGTGTCGATAACCGTAGTAATGCCAAGGCAAGTATCACTGTAAATACTGGTGAAAAAGAAGTGACTACTTATACCAATAAGTCACTCGCTCTCAACTATATCAAAGCTTATGCTCATAACAATCGTCGTGAAAATGCTACAGTTGACGATACAAGTTACTTCCAAAATATGTACGCCTTCTTTACAACTGGATCGGACGTATCAAATGTCACTCTGACATTGAGTCGTGAAGCTGGTGATGAAGCAACTTACTTTGATGAAATTCGTACCTTTGAAAACAATTCAAGCATGTACGGAGACAAGCATGATACAGGTCAAGGAACCTTCAAGCAAGACTTTGAAAATGTAGCTCAAGGGATCTTCCCATTCGTAGTGGGTGGTGTCGAAGGTGTCGAAGATAACCGCACTCACTTGTCTGAAAAACACGATCCATATACACAGCGTGGTTGGAATGGTAAGAAAGTCGATGATGTTATTGATGGAAATTGGTCATTGAAGACAAATGGACTAGTGAGCCGTCGTAACTTGATTTACCAAACAATCCCACAAAACTTCCGTTTTGAAGCTGGTAAGACTTACCGTGTAAGCTTTGAATACGAAGCAGGTTCAGACAATACCTATGCCTTTGTAGTCGGTAAGGGAGAATTCCAGTCAGGTCGTCGTGGTAGTCAAGCAAGTAACTTGGAAATGCATGAATTGCCAAATACTTGGACAGATTCTAAGAAAGCCAAGAAGGCAACCTTCCTCGTGACAGGTGCAGAAACAGGCGATACTTGGGTAGGTATCTACTCAACTGGAAACGCAAGCAATACTCGTGGTGATTCTGGTGGAAATGCCAACTTCCGTGGTTATAACGACTTCATGATGGATAATCTTCAAATCGAGGAAATTACCCTCACAGGTAAGATGTTGACAGAAAATGCTCTGAAAAACTACTTGCCAACTGTAGCCATGACCAACTACACGAAAGAGTCTATGGATGCTTTGAAAGAGGCAGTCTTTAACCTCAGTCAGGCAGATGATGACATTAGCGTGGAAGAAGCGCGTGCAGAGATTGCCAAGATTGAAGCCTTGAAGAATGCTTTGGTTCAGAAGAAAACAGCCTTGGTAGCAGAAGACTTTGAAAGTTTGGATGCGCCAGCTCAACCAGGTGAAGGTCTTGAGAATGCCTTTGATGGCAATGTGTCTAGCCTATGGCATACATCTTGGGATGGAGGAGATGTAGGCAAGCCTGCAACTATGGTCTTGAAAGAGCCTACTGAAATTACAGGACTTCGTTATGTACCACGTGGTTCAGGTTCAAACGGTAACTTGAGAGATGTGAAACTCGTCGTAACAGATGAGTCTGGCAAGGAGCACACTTTCACTGCGATGGACTGGCCTGATAACAATAAGCCAAAAGACATTAACTTTGGTAAGACAATCAAGGCTAAGAAAATCGTCCTTACGGGAACAAAGACTTACGGAGACGGTGGAGATAAATACCAATCTGCAGCGGAACTCATCTTTACCCGTCCACAGGTAGCAGAAACACCGCTTGACTTGTCAGGATATGAAGCAGCTTTAGCTAAGGCTCAAAAATTGACAGACAAAGAAAATCAAGAGGAAGTGGCTGGAGTTCAGGCGAGCATGAAATATGCGACGGATAACCATCTCTTGACGGAAAGAATGGTGAAATACTTTGCAGATTATCTCAATCAATTAAAAGATTCTGCTACGAAACCAGACGCTCCAACAAGTAGCAAGGGTGAAGAGCAACCACCAGTTCTTGAAGTCCCTGAATTCAAAGGCGGCGTCAATGCAGCAGAAGCAGCTGTTCATGAAGTCCCTGAGTTCAAGGGCGGCGTTAATGCGGTTGAAGCAGCTGTTCATGACCTACCTGAGTTCAAAGGCGGTGTCAATGCGGCAGAAGCGGCTGCACATGAAGTGCCAGAGTTCAAAGGCGGTGTCAATGCGGCAGAAGTGGCTGTACATGAAGTACCAGAGTTCAAAGGCGGTGTTAATGCGGTTGAAGCAGCTGTTCATGCCCTACCTGAGTTCAAGGGTGGAGTTAATGCGGTTGAAGCCTTGGTAAATGAGGTTCCAGAATACACTGGTGGTGTGAATGGAGTTGAGCCAGCCCTACATGAAAAACCAGAGTACACAGGCCCACTAGGTACAGCAGGTGATGAACCAGCACCAACTGTTGAGAAACCAGAGTATAAGTTGACACCAGCTCCACTAGCTGATACAAAGACATCAGAAATCAAAGATAGCCTGAAAAATGAAGAAAGCAAGAAGACACTCCCAGAAACAGGAGAAGACCAGTCTGATACAGCCCTCTTCCTAGCAGGAATCAGCCTAGCATTGTCAGCCGCCCTCTTTGCCATTAAAAGTAAAAAAGAATAAATATTTATTTATTCCACAACTACATTGTTTGGATAAGTGACTTGGACTGCTATGGGAGTCAGAGTCGGAAAATGAATCAAACACCTTGAGAGGACCTCTTGGTTCTCTCCTTTTTAAAAGGAGAAATGATAACGCTTACTAGTGTAAGCGGATGAAAGGAAATAGGAGAAATATGGACAAACACTTTTTTGAGAAACGCTGTCATTATAGTATCCGCAAATTTGCAATTGGTGCAGCCTCAGTTATGATTGGTGCTAGTATTTTTGGGGCAAATCTAGCCCATGCTTCAGAGACAGAAGTAAAATCTAGTACAGAGGATACCATAACGCAGGTTAAACCCATGGATAAGTTACCAGATGATTTAGCAGCTGCGCTTGAAAAGGCGGATGCAGAAGCTGCAACAGAAGGAAATCAAGAGGGTAGCCAGGTAACCGAAGAAGGAACAAAACCTGAAGAGACAGGAAAAACAACATCAACAACGACTCCTTCAGTTCCAGAAACATCTGAAATTCCTAAGGAAGAAGTGCAACCAGCAGAAACAAATACTCCTGCTACTAAACCAACTAATCAAGAAGTAGAAGAACGTCCAGATCTCAATCACTTAGAGGGAACTACTGCTTCAGCAAACAACCATGAGTCTGGAACAAGCTTTACGGCTGACAAAGCAGTTGATGGTGATGATAGTACTAGATGGGCAACGGACAGAGATGTACCAAAACCAACCTTCGAATTAACTCTTCCAAAAACTACCCTCATCAAGCATGTGGAAATTGACTGGGATCGTCGTCTTCGCAATGGGCAAAATGACCCCAATATCAAATCTTGGAGTCTCTACTACGCAGGTCAAGAAGACGTGGGCGCTAATGGAGAAAAACAATGGAAACTCGCTCATACCAAGACTGGAGATCCTGTTTTAGATGAAAAAGTTGATTTAGCCAACAGCATCAAAGCTAAGTACCTCAAATTGGAGGTCAATGATTACCAAGCTGGTACAATGGGCTGGAGAAACGTTGGAATCCAAGAAATTCGAGCTTATTCAAATGTTCCGGACCATAGTAAAGTAACGGATATCCGCCAAGTTGATCAGTTGGATGTGGCTGAAGATGGCAAGTCTCTTGTCCTACCAAATTTGTCGGGTCAGGTTAGTCTAATCGGCAGTAACAAGCAGGGTGTAATTGATCTTCAAAATCGCATCTACCAACCTCTGACAGATCAACGCGTTAAGGTTATGGTGCAGCAAATCAAAGACAGCCATACTTTCACTAAGGAATTTGAGGTGGTCATCAAGGGACTACATCAGGACGAGGGTGTGGGTGTGAAACCAAAAGTAGCACCAGCTGTTCAACAATGGTATGGGAAAGAAGGCCAATCTTCTATCACTTCAGATACAGTTCTTGCGACAGGTGATTCAGGTTTTGATCAGGCTGCAACCTTCTACCAGTCAGACCTTGCAAGTCGTGGATTGGAACTAGCAACAGGTGACAAACAGGCTCAAAAACGAATCGAGTTTAAAAAGGTTGAAAACAAAGGTTATGGCAAGGAAGGCTACGGCATCACTATCCAAGATGATGTGATTACCATCGAAGCTGCAACAAACACAGGTGCCTTCTACGCCACTCGTACGCTCCTTCAGATGGGAGAAAAGGATCTGCAAAACGGTGAAATTCGAGACTTCCCAAGTTTCAGTCATCGTGGCTTTATGCTGGATACAGGTCGTAAATTTATCCCTTATGACACCCTTGTAGATATCATGCTCAACATGGCCTACTACAAGATGAACGACTTGCAGTTGCACTTGAATGATAACTATATCTTCCTTAAGGAACACTTGGCAGGTAAGAATTTAACCCCAGAAGAACAACTCAAGTATGTACTTGAACATGCCAAGACTGGTTTCCGTGTGGAGACAGATATTGTCGGTAAGAATGGTCAAAAATTGACATCAGATGAGCATTATACTAAGGAAGAAATGCAAAATCTGATTAAATTGGCCAAGGCTCTTCATATCAACCTAGTACCAGAAATTGATACACCAGGACACGCACTTTCATTTGTCAAGGTTCGTCCAGACCTCATGTATCAAGGAAGTCTTAGTGATTATGCAGGCAAGCATAATGTCGAACGAGTTGCCATGCTAGACTTGGATAACAAGTACGATGAAACGCTGGCTTTTGTCAAATCCGTCTATGACAAACTCCTCGATGGTCCAGATGCACCACTTCATGGGGTATCCACTGTTCATATCGGAACGGATGAATACTACGGAAGTCGAGAAAGCTATCGTCGTTATGTCAATGATTTGATTCAATATATCAAATCTAAGGGCTATACACCACGTATCTGGGGCTCGCTCAGTGCGAAACGTGGAAACACTCCTGTTGATTGGAACGGAGTAGAAGTTGATATTTGGAGTATTCACTGGCAACGTCCTAATGAAGCCATTGCTCAAGGAGCTAAGATTATCAATATCACGGATGTGCCGACATATAGTGTCCCAAGTGGAAGTAATAGTCAAGCAGCCTACGGGGATTATGCTAACTATGAGCGCCAATACAATAGCTGGACACCAAACGACTTCCGAACAGGTGGAGGTCCGCTTCTTGAATCGTCTCATCCAAGTATTATCGGAGGAGGTCATGCGGTTTGGAATGACAATATCGACCTTCATGAGACAGGCTTGACCTCTTATGATATCTTTAAACGCTTCTTCAAGAGCATGCAAACCACTGCGGAGCGCACTTGGGGATCTGACCGTGCGGCTACGACCTTTGCAGAACGTACCCTACCAACTAGTCCTTATGCGCCACAGTCTAACCCTGAAAAAGCAATTGCTTCAGAGGAACTATTCAACATCACTCCAGATAAGGTGAAAGAATATGCAACGAAGAAAGTAACTGCAACAGAAAATGGATTGGCTTTTGAGAAAGACAGCAGCATCGAAGGCTTAGCAGGTGATGTTGGTCCAAGTCATGTCTTGAAGTTTGATGTAACTATCACTGGAGACGGTGAACAAACCTTCTCAACAAGTGGGGACAACCGTATCTATCTAGCTGATAAAGATGGCTACCTCGCTTATCAATTTGAACAGTTCCATATCCAATTCAAGAAAAAACTTGAAAAGAACAAACGCTATCAAATCTCTATCGTGACTAAGCCACAATCAACAGAAGTCTATGTGGATGGTGAAAAAATTGAGCGTATCGCGGATCCTGCGCATCCACGTTTGGCTCATACAAGCTTGGTATTGCCACTTGAAAGTATCGGTGGCTTCAAGGGAATCTTGCACAGCGCTGAGTTGACTGATAAGCCTTTTGTAAATCCTCGTTTGATTGCAAATGACAAATTCACTGCTACTGCAAGTAGCCAAGAATTGCCAGGAACAGCGACTGAAGGAGCTGTTGAGAAAGCCTTTGACAATGATCCAAATACCTTCTGGCATACTAAGTGGACTGGTGACACTGCGCCATACACCCTTACTATGATCTTGAAAGAAGCAGAAAAAGTCAATGGCTTGACTTATCTCCCACGTCCAGGTGGTGGAAATGGTGTCGTTACTCGCTACGAAATCTACGCACAAAAAGATGGCCAAATGGTCAAGGTTTCAGAAGGAAACTGGGACAACAATGCCCAAGAAAAAACAGTCAACTTTGCGGCGGTACATACCAACAAGATTGAGTTGAAAATCTTGGAAGGCGTTGGTGGTTTTGCAAGTGCGGCGGAAGTTCATCTATTGAAACCTGCCAAAGAAGGACAAGAAACACCTGAACCAAGCCAGCCTCAACCACCAATTACTCCTGAAAAACCAAAAGTAGACCAAACCGGTGATGGAACAGTTGAATTGGCGGATCAATTCACTGCAAGTAAACCAGCTAGCGAAGACAGCATTGCAGCTGCTAGCAAGAGCGCAGACTATCTCAAGAAAGAGTACAAGGTCTTCCCAACGCCACAAAAAGTAACCTATGGCGAAGGTGTTACAGCCCTTCGTAAGCAAGTCAATCTGGTCATGGGCGATCAACTCGACATCTATACTCGCAATCGCTTGAAGAGTGTCTTGCAGGATAATCAAGTATCTTATACAACTGGTAAATCTGCAGTTGCTGGTGCAACCAATATCTATCTTGGAGTACATGGACAAGGTTCACAAGCAGAACAAAACTTGTCCAAGGTTTCAGCCGGTCTCTTTGACAAAATTGACGCCTATGCCTTGACGATTAAGGATAATTCGATTTCTATCGTCGGGAAAGATACAGATGCAGTTTTCTATGGTTTGACAACCTTGAAACACATGCTTAAGGAAAGCCAAGTGCCAGTCCTTCGCAATGTGACAGTAGAAGATTACGCAGAGCTCAAGAACCGTGGTTTCATCGAAGGTTACTATGGAAATCCATGGTCTAATGCGGATCGTGCAGAGCTCATGCGTTATGGTGGCGATTTGAAATTGAACCAATACTTCTTTGCACCAAAAGATGATCCATACCATAACAAGAAATGGCGTGAACTCTATCCAGAAGAAAAACTAGCTGAAATCCGTGAACTTGCTCGTGTTGGAAATCAAAGTAAAACCCGCTATGTCTGGACTATCCATCCATTCATGAACAACCGCATCCGCTTTGGCAATGAAGCGCACTACCAAGAAGATTTGGCAACCATCAAGGCCAAATTTACCCAGTTGATGAAAGTGGGTGTTCGTGAGTTTGGTATTCTAGCAGATGATGCACCAAGTCCTGTCGGAGGCTACAATAGCTACAACCGCTTGATGAAAGACATGACGGATTGGTTGACTGAAATGCAGGGAACTTACAGCGGTCTTCGTAAAGAAATGATCTTTGTTCCTGGCCAGTATTGGGGTAATGGACGTGAGGATGAGTTGAAATCCCTCAATGAAAATCTCCCAAGTTCAACATCCATGACCTTGACGGGTGGTAAGATTTGGGGTGAAGTCTCTGAAAGCTTCCTTTCCACTCTCAAGAACAATCTATCCGCAGGAGGCAAGACCTATCGCCCAGTTTCACTTTGGATTAACTGGCCTGTAACAGATAACTCTAAACAACACTTGATTCTAGGTGGTGGTGAGAAATTCCTTCATCCGAATGTAGATCCTAGCTTGCTATCTGGTATCATGTTGAACCCAATGCAACAGTCTGAACCATCTAAGATTGCCCTCTTTTCAGGAGCTCAATACTCATGGAAACAGTGGAAATCAGAAGAAGAAGCTAAGAAAATCAATGATATTGCCTTCAACTTTGTAGAAAATGGTCATTTTGAAGATAGCAAGGTATCAGCAGCCTTCCGCGAACTTGGTAAGCACATGATCAACCAAAACATGGATACTCGTGTCGTCAAACTAGAAGAATCTGTAGACTTGGCTCCAAAATTGACAGACTTCATGACTAAGCTCAAAGCAGGTCAGGATGTGACTGCAGAACGTGCAGCCTTGCGTGCAGAATTTGCCAAGATTAAAGAAGCAGCCGAACTCTATAAAGCATCAGGCGATAAAAAAATGGTTGCGCAAATCCACTATTGGTTGGATAATGCAATCGACCAAATGAATGCTCTCGATGCCTTCCTTACAGGAACTGAAGCCATGGCTACAAACGATGCAGCCAAACTTTGGGATAGCTACTATAAAGGTTTGAAATTGTACGAACAGTCTCAAACTCACACCTTCCATTATGTAGACCATATGGAAAAAGCTGAATTGGGTGTTCAACATATTCGTCCATTTATCCTATCCTTGAAAGAAGTTCTAGCGTCTGAAGTTCAAAAAGTCTTGCATCCAGACCAAATCATCAGTACCTTTATCACCAATCGAACAGGTGTAGAAGGTGGTTTGGCAGAAGTAACGGATGGCGACTTGGCAACTCATGCGATTATTAAATCACCAAACAGCATCAAGACAGGTGATTATATTGGTATGAAGTTCAACAAACCAGTAGCGATTCAAACCTTGACCTTTGCTATGGGAACGCAGGCCAATCCACGTGATACCTTTAGTAAGGCAGAAGTGCAGTATCAAGATGAAAATGATAACTGGGTAACTTTGAAAGAGCCAAGCTATGTCGGAAATGAATCCCTTCTTAAGTTTGAAAATCTCAAAATCAAGGCCAAGGCAGTTCGCATGATTGCGACAGCAGACCGCGAGAACACTTGGTTTGCAGTTCAGGAAATTGCAGTCAACCGTCCAGTTGAAAAAGCTCGTAGCCAACAAGCAACGACAGTTAGTCTAAGCTCAAATCTAGTTTATAAACTAAATACCTCAGCCCGTCAAATCACTGATGGCAAGGACAATACAGAAGCCATGATGGCAAATGCTGACGGTAGCAATACAACTCCAGTAGATGCCTGGGCACAGCTTGACCTCGGTGAAGTCAAGTCAGTCACTAAAGTTCGTCTTCGCCAAGGAACGGGTGATAAACTTGCAGCAGGTGTACTTGAGTACTCTACAGATGGAATTGCATGGCAAGAGTTGGATCGCCTATCAGGAGAACAAACCAAGGAAGTGACCAGAGCTATCAATGCTCGTTACATCCGAGTACGCAATACCAAGGCTCTCGACCTCTGGTGGCGTATCCAGGACTTTTCTGTTGAGACACGCTCTGGAAACAGTGAGTTAACGGACACCAACGTAGACGCCTTGAAGGAAACGCCAGTAGTGGATGGCTTGGGCAGTTACGAGCTCCAAATTCCAGCTGGAACCAAACTCCCTGCAAATAGCTATCTAGGTATGAAGCTTGATCGTCTCCATCAGGCAGATAGCATCCAGTTGCAAGGTCAAGCCAACCCAGCTCTTAGCCTTGAGTACTCTGCAAATGCGCAAGAATGGTACTCAGCTAGTCAGTTGACTGACAAGTCCTTGGTTCGTTATGTGCGTCTGGTCAATAAGACAGATCAGGAACAAGCTATTACAGCGACTTCTCTCCTTGTGACGACCAAAGAAGTACAACCAACAAAATTGGAATCAACTTCAATGGGAATTCACCCAGCATACGGCAGCAATGATGTTCGTAAACTGAACAATCTAGATCAATTGTTTGACGGTGTTTACAACAACTTCGTTGAGTTTTCAGACTATGCCCATAAAGATGGCCACGTGACCTTGAAACTTGGTAGCGAACGCACTATCAAGAAGATTAGAGCCTACATCCAAGACGGAACTCAAAACTACCTTCGTGATGGTAAGATCCAAGTCAGCCAAGACGGTAAAACTTGGACTGATGTCGTTACAGTGGGAGATGGTGTGGCCAATAGCCAACACGATGATTCTCTGACAGATGGTTGGACACATGATTCTAAGATGCCAGGAAATCGTTACATCGAAGGTGAATTGACGACACCAGTCAAAGCTAACTATCTCCGTGTTCTCTATACTGCAGACTATGATGCTCGTTTTGTAGGCTTTACAGAATTGGTCATCAACGATGGTGAATTTGTTAAACCAATCAATGATCCAACAGTAGAAGGAAGTAGTGGAGAAAGCCAAGGCAACCTTTACAATAATCTTGTAGACGGCAAAGTCTTGACCAGCTATAAGTCTGAAAAAGACAAGGGAGAATTGGTGTATCACTTGTCTGAGCCAACTAATGCCAACCATCTTCGTCTTGTCTCTAGTCTTCCTGAAGGAGCGAAAGCACGCATTCTTGCTAGAACACTCAAGGATGGTCAAGACAGCTGGGCAGACCTCGGTGCCATTACATCTAGTCTCCAAACCTTCGCTATCCGAAATGGTGGCTCTCTTCTAGACGTCAAATTAGTCTGGGAAGGTGGCAAGGCTGAGTTTTATGAATTGGCAAGCTTCCATCAAGAATTAACAGAAGAATCGGTTCAATCAAGTAAGGGTGAAGAACAACCACCAGTTCTGGAGGTTCCTGAATTCACAGGTGGTGTCAATGCGGTTGAAGCGGCAGTGCATGAGGTACCAGAATACACAGGCCCACTTGGAACAGCCGGAGACCAAGCGGCACCGACAGTTGAGAAACCAGAGTTTACAGGTGGTGTGAACGCGGTAGAAGCAGCAGTAGATGAAGTACCAGAGTACACAGGTCCGCTTGGAACAGTAGGAGATCAGCCAGCACCGACAGTTGAGAAACCAGAGTTTACAGGTGGTGTGAACGCGGTAGAAGCAGCAGTACATGAAGTACCAGAGTACACAGGTTCACTTAGTACAGTAGGAGATCAGCCAGCACCGATAGTTGAGAAACCAGAGTTTACAGGTGGTGTGAACGCGGTAGAAGCAGCAGTACATGAAGTACCAGAGTACACAGGTCCACTTGGTACAGCCGGAGACCAAGCAGCACCGACAGTTGAAAAACCAGAGTACAAATTGAACTTAAGTCCACTCGCTGATACTAAGACTCCAGAAGTTAAACATGATGATCAGAAGGAGCTTCCGGCAACAGGTGAAAGCAAATCTGACACAGCTCTCTTCCTAGCAGGCGTAAGTCTAGCCCTATCTGCTCTCTTTATCGCGAAAGGGAAAAAGGAATAGCTTCTGATTACCTTTGTTTTTGACAAATTTTAGCATCAAGAGAAAGTGAAAAGACAGCTCCATAACCTCTATAATAGTTAGAGAAACTATCAAAAGAGTTATGGTGCTGTTGGGACAAACTATTGTGCTGTAAAGAATAAAAATCCTGAGAATTTTACTTCTCAGGATTTTACTTATTGTTGTGGTTGACTTGATTGGTTTTGCTCAGCAGGTGCAGTTCCTGATTGTTGAGGAATCGTCTGCGTTTGACTTGTGTTTGGAGTAGTTGAACTTGACTGAGAAGTCGAACTCTCAGATGTTGAGCTAGAACTTTCAGAAGTCGAACTTTGTTGTGTAGATGATGAAGGGACCCACGTATTGCGTGCTCCATTCTTAAAGACAAATTCTCCGTTTCTGTAAAGGCCTTCAGGCATGGTCCAATCCCCTGGATGGTCATCTGTTGAGAGGTAGGTCATCATCGAACGGTAGACCTTAGCAGCAACGTAGAAGCCATCACCAACGATAGGAGTAAGTCGGTTAGAGTAACCGGTCCAGACAGCCATTGAATATTTACGAGTATAGCCGACAAACATTTCGTCTGGAGCTACATAACCAGAGTTCTTGATGTATTTCTCAATTTCATCATCTGTATAGTTTGATGTACCAGTCTTACCAGCTTGTGGTAGCCATGAAAGGTAGGCTCCACGTCCTGTCCCGTAGGTCAGAACTGTTTTCATCATCTCTGTCATCATATAGGCAGTTGTTTCTTTCATAGCGCGTGTTCCTGAATCAGAAAACTCTTTTGAACTACCATCACTAAAGATGATTTTGTTGATGTACATTGGCTTATGGTAAATACCGCCATTGGCAAAGGCAGCATAGGCTGCGGCCATTTTTTCACTGCTTGCCCCATACTTTTTGTTAGATTCGGTTGTGTTACTTGAAATCGCGTTGGCATAGTGCATATCTGGGTAGTCAATACCGAGTCCATTTAGGAAGGTCTTGGCTCTATCCAAACCGACTTTATTCAAGGTTTCTACAGCTGTAACGTTCCGTGATTGTTGAAGAGCATACTGCAACGTGATGTTTCCAAAGTAACTCTTATCCCAGTTGTAGACAGGTGTGTTGGTTCCAGGATAGTTATATGGTACGTCGTGAACAATAGAAGCAGTTGAGTCGTAGATGTCATACTCCAAGGCTGGCGCGTAATCTGTGATTGGTTTCATGGTTGAACCCCAGTCACGGTTGGTTTCGACAGCTTGGTTCATACCGAAGGAAACATTGCTAGATTGATGGCGTGCGCCTAACTGGGCAATCACCTTTCCATTTGTGACATCAACGATGGTAGAAGCTACTTGCAACTCATCATCTGGATAATTAACGTATTCGTCGGTATTGTAGATATCCCAGAGACGTTGTTGAACGGCTGGATCAACATTGGTATAAACTTCCATCCCTGTTGTCAAAAGGTTGTAACCAGTTTCCTGTTCGACTTGGTCGATTACCTCTTTGAGATAATTGTCCATATACGGAGGATAGCTATTAGCAGATTTTAGACTTTGAAGTCCGTCTGTAATAGGAGTGTTAATGGCTTTTTCGTATTGTTCGGCTGTAATGTAACCTTGTCCCTTCATCTCGGAGAGAACCAGATCTCGGCGTTCTTGTGCCGCTTCTGGATGAGAATAGGGGTCATATTGATTTGGAGCCTGGGGCATTCCAGCTAGGAGAGCCAATTGAGGTAGACTTAAATCTTTGAGGTCTTTACCATAGTAGTTTTGGGCTGCCGTTTGCATCCCGTAATTTCCGTTGGACATATAGACCTTGTTGATGTAGTAAGTTAGGATTTCTTGTTTGGTCGCCTTTTGTTCTAGCTGAACGGCTAGCCAAGCTTCCTGAGCCTTACGTGAAAGTGTCTGGTCAGATGTTGACGTTGAGAAGTAGGTTAATTTAATCAACTGCTGTGTCAAGGTAGAACCACCTTGAAGACCGCCCCCACCACGAAGGTTTCGTAAGGAAGCGCCTAGGATACGAATCGTGTCTACTCCTCGGTGACTAAAGAAACGATGATCTTCAATAGAGACAATTGCATTGACTAGCTCCGTAGGGATTTCATTAGCCTGTGCATTGACACGGCGCTCAGAACCCAGATCAGCGATCAGTTCATTTTTGCTGTCATAGATCTTACTAGACGTTGTAGCGACTAGCTTACTTTCGGATAGGGCTGGAGCCTTGCTTACATAGTAGAGAAAGAGGCCTCCACCTAGCATAATAGCTGCGATAAATACAGTCAAGAGGCAGATACTGACATACTTAACTACTCGCAGGAAAGTTTGTTTGTTCATCTTATTTTACCACCTAGTAAATGTTCTTTGATAACTTCGAGATAGGGAATCTGTGGAAAGGTACCAGGCTCGATCCTATATCCATTTTCTCGAATATATCCAAGTGGCATTGACTTTTGTCCTCTATCTTGATGATAGAAACGAATCAAATCAATGGCCGGCAATAAGTAGGTTTCTTGCTGAGAAGAAAAGTGAAGGAGGACAAAGCAGATTCCTTGCTGGGCAAGAACTTGTTCCATATGCTGGATCTGGTGAAGATGGAAATTCTTCATCGGAATCGCATGTTTTTGCCTGGTTTCCTTTGCTTCAAAGTCGATGTAGTATCCATCATAAACCCCTGAATAGTCAGTAGTTGAGGCTTGTCTAAAGTAGGCTTCAACGATCTTAGCTCGACTTCTTTGGGGATAGTCGACACGTACGATTTGGATGGGAGTCGGTTTCTTGTGAATCACTGCTAACCCATGTGACAAATAGTAGTCGTTCGTAGCGTTGATCATCTTTTCAAAAGACATTCCCCGATTTGCGAAATTTTTAGTTTGTGACGGGGCTGCTTGTCTCTTCTGTGATGAAAGTTTATGTGGATAGTTGACCATAATTCTCCTTATTGGTACAATAACATCACTCTATTATATCATAAATCTACAAAGAAAGGGTTAAAAATGACAACAGCCTTGATTTTAGGCTATTCAGCCTTCGACCTTGGTCTCTTTAATGACAAGGATATTCGCGTTGATATTATCAAGACAGCCATTCGCAGAGACTTAGAACGTCTAGCAGAAGAAGGGGTGACCTGGCTTGTTTTTACAGGGACTCTGGGCTTTGAGTACTGGGTGCTGGAAGTGGCACAGGATATGAAAGCAGACTATGGCTTTCAGCTGGCAACGATTTTTGCCTTTGAAACCCATGGTAGTAACTGGAATGAGGCCAATCAAATCAAACTCAGTGAGTTTAAGCAGGTTGACTTTGTCAAATACGCCTATCCACAGTATGAACACAAGGGACAATTACGCGATTATCAGAAATTTCTGCTGGAAAATACGGATGGATGCTATCTCTTTTATGACGAAGAAAATGAAACCAAGTTACAGTATTTTTACCAGATGATGAAAAATCAAGAAGGCTATGTCACAAAAAGATTAACATTTGAGGATCTGAACGAAATAGTGGAAAATTTTTCCGAAAAATGAGGCTTTGACCTTGATTTTTGTTTGTCTTTTTTTATATAATAAGAATAGCAATCAAGAATGGAGAGAGAAATGGCAAGTATTATTTTTTCAGCAAAAGATATTTTTGAACAAGAGTTTGGACGTGAAGTTCGCGGATATAGTAAGGCGGAGGTCGACGAGTTCCTAGATGATGTGATCAAGGATTATGAGACTTACGCAGCTTTGGTCAAATCTCTTCGTCAGGAGATTGCTGATTTGAAGGAGGAATTGTCTAACAAGCCACAGGCAAGTTCTACTCAACAAAGTTCTATCGAAGTAACAAGTTCTACTCCAATGACAAATTTTGATATTTTGAAACGATTGAATCGACTTGAAAAAGAAGTATTCGGTAAGCAAATCGTAGACAATTCTGAGTTATAATCAGGTGTCTATTAGATGCAATTTTTGGATAATCGCGTGAAGAGAATCCCTTTTCATGAGGAAAGTCCATGCTAGCACAGGCTGTGATGCCTGTAGTGTTTGTGCTAGGCGAAACCATAAGCCTAGGGACGAGAGATCGTTACGGCAGTCGAAATGGCTAAGTCTTTGGATAGGTCAGAGTAGGCTTGAAAGTGCCACAGTGACGGAGTCTCTCTGGAAACGGAGAGAGTGGAACGCGGTAAACCCCTCAAGCTAGCAACCCAAATTTCGGTCGGGGCATGGAGTGCACGGAAACGAACGTAGTACTCTGACTGCTATCAGTTATAGGCTGCTAGTGGTAGACAGATGATTATCGAAGGAAGTGGTCCTAGTCACTTCTGGAACAAAACATGGCTTATAGAAAATTGCATATAGGTTGGGGCTGAGAACTTTTTCTCAACCTCATTTTTTAAAGTGTACAAAAGAAAGGTCTTACAAGACTGTAAAATGAAAAAAGAATTTAATTTAATCGCAACTGCTGCAGCGGGGCTCGAGGCTATCGTTGGACGTGAGGTGCGAGAGTTAGGCTATGATTGCCAGGTTGAAAACGGCCGTGTCCGTTTTCAAGGAGATGTGAAGGCAATTATTGAGACCAATCTTTGGCTTCGAGCAGCTGACCGCATCAAGATTGTAGTTGGAAGCTTTCCTGCAAAGACTTTTGAAGAGCTTTTCCAAGGAGTTTTTGCTCTGGATTGGGAAAACTATCTCCCGCTCGGGGCACGTTTCCCTATCTCAAAGGCCAAATGCGTTAAGTCTAAACTTCACAATGAGCCTAGTGTTCAGGCTATTTCCAAGAAGGCGGTTGTGAAGAAACTGCAAAAACACTATGCCCGTCCAGAAGGGGTTCCCTTGATGGAAACTGGTCCTGAGTTTAAGATAGAGGTGACCATCCTGAAAGATGTGGCGACTGTCATGATTGACACGACAGGTTCTAGCCTCTTTAAGCGTGGTTATCGTACGGAAAAGGGTGGAGCGCCTATCAAGGAAAACATGGCAGCAGCCATTTTACAACTCTCTAACTGGTATCCAGACAAGCCCTTGATTGATCCGACCTGTGGTTCAGGAACTTTCTGTATCGAGGCGGCTATGATAGCTAAAAAGATGGCCCCTGGGCTTCGCCGTTCCTTTGCTTTTGAGGAATGGAACTGGGTTAGCGATCGGTTAATCCAAGAAGTTCGCACAGAGGCTGCTAAGAAAATCGATCGTGAGATAGAATTGGATATTATGGGCTGTGATATTGATGCTCGGATGGTTGAGATTGCTAAGGCCAATGCTCAAGCAGCTGGTGTGGCTGGAGATATCACTTTTAAGCAAATGCGAGTACAGGACTTGCGTACAGATAAGATCAATGGAGTCATCATTTCCAATCCACCATATGGTGAGCGTTTGTCGGATGATGCAGGAGTCACAAAGCTCTATGCAGAAATGGGACAGGTCTTTGCACCACTGAAAACCTGGAGTAAGTTTATCCTGACGAGTGACGAAGCTTTTGAAAGCAAGTACGGAAGTCCAGCTGATAAAAAACGCAAACTGTATAATGGGACCTTAAAAGTAGATTTGTATCAATACTTTGGTCAGCGTGTGAAACGCCAAGAGGTAAAGTAGAAAGGGAGAGAAATGAGCAATAAGAGCAATAATGAGCAACACGAAGCCCAATTTGATTTTGACGAGGCGAAAGATCTGACAGTTGGTCAAGTCATCCGTAAAAACGAAGAAGTTGAAGCTGGAGTATTGCCTGAGGACAATATCTTGGATAAATACATCAAACAGCACCGCGAGGAAATCGAAGCCGACAAGTTTGAAACACGTCAATTTAAAAAAGAAGAACTGCAGGAAGCTCAGGCTCAAGAAGAATTGACGACACAGGAAGTCTCAGAAATCACTGAAGAGTCGGCACCAATCATAGAGGAACCCGAGACAGTTTCAGAAGAAACGGTGTCAGACTCAGTGGAAACTACAAGCTCGGACGTGATTTTGCCTCCTTTGGGAGAAGAAAATCAAGACTTGGAACCGCTTGTGTTGGAAAAGCAAACGCCAGCAGAGGTTGCTGATGAGAAAGAAGAGGAAGAGACGGCTCTACTTTCACGCTCAGCTCAGGCAGAATCAGAAACAGTTTCTAATTCTAAAAAGAAGCGCGTGTTTGTTATCGGTTCAGCCCTAGCAGCAGCCCTTATCTTGGCAGGTAGTTACTATATCTATCACCAAGTAAACCGCTCCAACCAAGCCATCCAGTCTTCTCAGTCTTCTTCTAACAATCAAGAAACACAAACAGCCCTACAAGAGTTTAATACCCTCTACGATGCCTTTTATACGGATGCTAATAAAACAGCTTTGAAAAATAGTCAGTTTGACAAGTTGAACCAACTCAAGGCTCAACTAGATAAACTCGAAGGTAGCCGAGAGCACACTCTGGCCAAGTCTAAGTATGATAGTTTAGAAGCTCAAATCAAGGCTGTGCAAGAAGTGAATAATCAGTTTGAAACTCCAGCAATTACCGACGGTGTCTTGGATACCAATGCAAAGGTCAAGGCAGATGCTAAATTTACAGAAATTAAAACAGGAAATACAGAGCTAGATAAACTGTTAGATAAGGCCATTAGCCTTGGTAAGAGCCAGCAAACAAGCGCCTCTAGTTCAAGTTCAAGTAGCAGTAGCCAAGAAAGTTCAAGCACAACGACTGATAGCAGTACGAGCAGTTCGTCTGCTTCATCAAGTTCAGCATCTGCCAGCAGACCAGAAAGTGGAGGTTTGTCTAGCGATGGTGTCAATCTTCAAAGAAGTGCTAGTCGTGTACCGTACAACCAATCAGCTGTAGATGATAGTAACAACCCTGCCTGGAATTTTGCTGATGGTGTTTTGGAACAAATCCTAGCAACATCACGCGCTCGTGGTTATATCACTGGTAATCAATATATCCTAGAACGGGTCAATATCGTAAACGGAAATGGTTATTACAACCTCTACAAACCAGATGGAACCTATCTCTTCACCCTCAACTGTAAGACTGGATACTTTGTTGGTAATGGAGCTGGTCACGCAGATGATTTGGATTACTAGGAGTCCGTTACAAAATTCTTTCCTTTCATAGGTAAAAATGATAAAATAAAACATATTAAACAAGAGGAGTGTCACATGACAAAAGCTAACTTTGGTGTCGTAGGTATGGCCGTAATGGGTCGTAACCTTGCCCTAAATATCGAATCTCGTGGCTATACAGTTGCCATTTACAACCGTAGTAAAGAAAAAACAGAAGATGTAATTGCCTGCCATCCAGAAAAGAACTTTGTACCTAGCTACGATGTAGAGTCTTTCGTTCAATCTATCGAAAAACCTCGTCGTATCATGCTCATGGTTCAAGCTGGACCTGGTACAGATGCAACTATCCAAGCTCTTCTTCCACACCTTGACAAGGGTGATATCTTGATTGACGGAGGAAACACTTTCTACAAAGATACCATCCGTCGTAATGAAGAATTGGCAAACTCTGGTATCAACTTTATTGGTACAGGGGTTTCTGGTGGTGAAAAAGGTGCCCTTGAAGGTCCTTCTATCATGCCTGGTGGACAAAAAGAAGCTTATGAATTGGTAGCAGATGTTCTCGAAGAAATCTCAGCTAAAGCACCAGAAGATGGCAAACCATGTGTGACTTACATCGGTCCTGATGGAGCTGGTCACTATGTGAAAATGGTTCACAACGGTATCGAGTATGGGGATATGCAATTGATCGCAGAAAGCTATGACCTCATGCAACACTTGCTTGGTCTTTCTGCAGAAAACATGGCTGAAATCTTTACTGAGTGGAACAAGGGTGAATTGGACAGCTACTTGATCGAAATCACTGCTGATATCTTGAGCCGCAAAGACGATGAAGGCCAAGAGGGACCAATCGTAGACTACATCTTGGATGCTGCAGGTAACAAGGGAACTGGTAAATGGACTAGTCAATCATCACTTGACCTTGGTGTACCATTGTCACTCATCACTGAGTCAGTATTTGCTCGCTATATCTCAACTTACAAAGAAGAACGTGTACATGCCAGCAAGGTTCTTCCAAAGCCAGCTACCTTCAAATTTGAAGGTGACAAGGCTGAGTTGATCGAAAAGATCCGTCAAGCTCTTTACTTCTCAAAAATCATTTCATACGCACAAGGTTTTGCTCAATTGCGTGTGGCTTCTAAAGAAAATAACTGGAACTTGCCATTTGCGGACATCGCATCTATCTGGCGTGATGGCTGTATCATCCGTTCACGTTTCTTGCAAAAGATTACAGATGCCTACAACCGTGATGCAGATCTTGCTAACCTTCTCTTGGATGAGTACTTCTTGGATGTTACTGCTAAATACCAACAAGCAGTGCGTGATATCGTAGCTCTTGCTGTTCAAGCTGGTGTACCAGTACCAACCTTCTCAGCAGCTATTACTTACTTTGATAGCTATCGTTCAGCAGACCTTCCAGCTAACTTGATTCAAGCGCAACGTGACTACTTTGGTGCCCACACTTACCAACGTAAAGACAAAGAAGGAACCTTCCACTACTCTTGGTATGACGAAAAATAAGTAGGTCTGCCATGGGGAAACGGATTTTATTACTTGAGAAAGAACGAAATCTCGCTCATTTTCTCAGTCTGGAACTCCAAAAAGAGCAATACCGTGTTGATCTGGTCGAGGAGGGGCAAAAAGCCCTCTCCATGGCTCTCCAGACGGACTATGACTTGATTTTACTGAATGCTCGTCTGGGGGATATGACAGCCCAGGATTTTGCAGAGAGGCTGAGTCGGACAAAACCAGCCTCAGTAATCATGGTCTTGGACCATCGCGAAGAATTGCAAGACCAGATTGAGACAATCCAGCGCTTCGCCGTTTCTTACATCTATAAGCCAGTGATTATTGATAATCTGGTAGCCCGTATTTCAGCGATTTTCCGAGGTCGGGACTTTATCGACCAACACTGTAGTCAGATGAAGGTTCCAACGTCTTACCGCAATTTGCGTATGGATGTAGAACATCATACCGTTTATCGTGGCGAGGAGATGATTGCTCTGACGCGCCGTGAGTATGACCTTTTGGCCACTCTCATGGGAAGCAAGAAGGTCTTGACTCGTGAGCAGTTGTTGGAAAGTGTTTGGAAGTACGAAAGTGCGACAGAAACCAATATCGTGGATGTTTATATCCGTTATCTACGTAGCAAGCTTGATGTAAAAGGACAAAAAAGCTACATTAAAACCGTGCGTGGTGTTGGGTACACCATGCAAGAATAGAAAAGCAGTTGCAGTTGTGTAACTGCTGTTTGAGCTCCATACTATCTGTAGCAGGAATTCCTGAATACCAGATAGTATGGGGCTTTTTTTGAATAGGTAAAAATGCAGGCCCCTAGACGGCTTGTAAGGCTTCAAAGAGATGGTCAGAGAGGATGATTTCTTCTTGACCATAGTTTATACTAAATGAAAATTAATACTCAATTGTTTTTATTATAATATTATAATATAATAAATGGTTAAACTCCTGAAATTATCTGAAAATAATGTAAAATCATAAATAATAACAATATAATTGACAAATCTGCTAATGCACATTATAATTTAACTGTATGTGTACTGCATGCTAGAAATCAAAAGGAGAAAATGTGATGTATTTTAATCGTAAAAATGCGGAACAAAAGAACTGGAGAATGATCAAAAAAGGAAAACATTTCCTTTTTGGTTGTTCGCTTGTTTTTGCGGTTGGGGCAGCTTTGGTGGCTCCATCAGTCAAAGCAGATACAGTAGGAGCTAAGCCAGTTGCAGCCAAGGAGAATGTAACTTATGTAGCACCAGCTGTAGAAGTAGCACCAGCAGCAGTGGCTGAAGAAAAAGTTGAAAAAACAGTTGAAACTACTCAAAATTCTAAAGAAGAAGCAGTGGAGGCGACTGAAAAAGCTAAGGAAGCAGTGGAGACGACTGAAAAAGCTAAGGAAGCAGACAGCATCCAAGCTCCAGAAGTGACTGTGGTTTACAATCCAGCAGCACTTACTGATGAAGAAAAAGCAAAAGTTGTAGCAGCTGTTAAGGCAGCAAACCCTACAGCAACTGATGTTCAAGTCCAAGCAGACGGATCAGCAGTTGTGACTTTTGCAGATGGTTCAAGAGCAAACTTGACAGCAGCTCAAACTATTAAAGATGGTTCTCAAGTAGCTAAACGACGTAGAGCACGTGCGACAGTAGCGGCTCCAGTCATCACTTCAAACCTTGATGGAAAAGGTAGTTCTGCAACGGATGTAACTGTCCAAGCACCAGCAGGTTCAACTGTTAAACTCTACAATACTGATGGTGTTGTTATCGGTCAAGCAGTAGCAAATGCTCAAGGTGTAGCTACAGTTACGCCAACAAACAGCCTTCCTGTAGGCGAAATCACAGCTACAGCTACACCAGCAGGCGAAAGTGAGTCACCTAAGAGTGCACCTGTAACAGCGACACGACCAACATTGACAACTGTAGAAGGTGGTGTTTCAAGAGGGAACGATAGTTATAATACCCAACTACTCGTTACCAAATCACACATCACTGTTTATCCAGGTGAATCTGTTAAGGTTGGTGTTACAGCAGTATCTAATGGGCTTGAAAACTTTTCGGTTCCTAATAATCCAGCAGGTGTCAAGGGCTTGCTTCCTAGAGGTACTTTCTTGAAGTCAGGTGGGACAGGTAGTGAAACCGTTACAAGACGTGATAACGGGTACGGAGGTACTGTTGCTTGGGACCAACCAGCAGGTGATACTGTTGTGACCTTCTCAGCTACAAGTCAGAATAATGTACGTGTAACGAGAGACCTTAGAGTTACCGTTTTGGAACTTACTAAGAAGCTTGATGCTGTTCCAGGTGAAAAAGTAGAAGTTGCTGATCTTAACAACGTTTCTGAAGATGAGAAAAATAAAATTATCGCAGCAACTAAAAAAGCAAATGCAAGTTTCCCTCCAGGTACTGTGTATAATGTTGATCAAAGAGGAAATCTTGTAATTACTTATCCTGATAAATCAACAGATAAGATTGACGCTTCATACCTAGTTACTCCGTCAAATAAACCTGCTGTTCCTAATAAGCCAGCAGGCCAAGCACCAGAGATCACTTCAGACCTATCAGGTAAAGCAAGTACGCCAACTGATGTGACTGTTAAAGCAGAACCTGGTTCTACAGTAAAACTCTACAATAATGACGGAGTTGTGATCGGCGAAGCCGTAGCAAACGATCAAGGTATTGCTACTATCTCTCCAATAAATAGTCTTCCAGAAGGACAAATTACAGCGACAGCTACACCAGCAGGTGGAAGTGAGTCTCCTAAGAGCACTCCTATTACAGCGACTCGTGCAGAAAAACCTGAAGTGGGCGGAGGTGTTTCAAGAGGAGGAGATAATACTCAACTTCTCGTTACCAAATCACATATCACTGTTTATCCAGGTGAAACTGTTAATATTGGTGTTACAGCAGTATCCAATGAGCTTGCAAAGTTTTGGGTTCCTGGTAATCCAGTTAGTGTCAAGGGATTAAAACCTACAGGTACTTTTTTGAGTAAACCTGGGTCACCTGCCGTTACAAGACGTGATAACGGGTACGGAGGTACTGTTGCTTGGGACCAACCAGCAGGTGATACTGTTGTGACCTTTGAAGCTCAAAGTAGGGAGCATAATGTAATTGTAAGAAGAGATCTTAGAGTTACCGTTTTGGAACTTACTAAGAAACTTGATGCTGTTGCAGGTGAAAAAGTAGAAGTTGATGATCCTAACAATGTTAGCGAAGATGAGAAAAATAAAATTATCGAAGCAACTAAAAAAGCAAATACAAGTTTCCCTCCAGGGACTACATATAGTGTCGACGAAAAAGGAAACCTTATCATTACTTATCCTGATGGATCAACAGATAAGATTGCAGCTGCATACTTAGTTACACCAGCACCTAAGGACGCTGACAAATACACACCAACTGCTAAGGCACAAACAGTTGCTCCAGGTTCAACACCAGAGGCTAAGAACTCAATTGGTAATGTTTCAGATCTTCCAAGTGGTACTACCTTTGCTTATAAGACACCAGTAGATACAGCAACCAAAGGTGAAAAAGACGCGATAGTAGTAGTTACTTATCCCGATAAGTCAACTGATGAAGTTCCAGTTAAAGTAACTGTAAAAGATCCACGTAGCGATGCAGATAAGAACGATCCAAAAGCTAAAGCTCAAGACATTTACAAGGGTTCAACACCAGACGCTAAAGGCTCAATCGACAATGCTGATGAACTTCCATATGGTACTAGCTTTGCTTATAAGAAACCAGTAGATACAACAACACCAGGTGAAAAAGACGCGACAGTAGTTGTAACATACCCAGACGGATCTAAAGATGAAGTTCCAGTTAAGGTGACTGTAGAAGATCCAGATAAGATATCTGATGCAGAAAAGAACACTCCAACAGCTAAAGATCAAACTGTTAAAGTTGGTGAGAAACCAAAAGCAGAAGCTTCAATCGGAAACTTTGACAAACTTCCTAAGGGAACAACAGTAAAGTTCAAGAAACCAGTAGATACAAAAACACCAGGTGAAAAAGACGCGATAGTAGTAGTTACTTACCCAGATACGTTAACTTATGAAGTTCCAGTTAAGGTTACTGTAAAAGACCCACGTAGCGATGCGGACAAGAATGATCCAACAGCTAAGGCTCAAACAGTTGCTCCAGGTTCAACACCAGAGGCTAAGAATTCAATTGGTAATGTTTCAGATCTTCCAAGTGGAACAACCTTCGCGTTCAAGACACCAGTAGATACTGCTACAGAAGGTGAAAAAGACGCGACAGTAGTTGTAACATACCCAGACGGAACTACGGATGAAGTTCCAGTTAAGGTTACTGTAAAAGACCCACGTAGCGATGCGGACAAAAATGATCCAACAGCTAAGGCTCAAACAGTTGCTCCAGGTTCAACACCAGAGGCTAAGAATTCAATTGGTAATGTTTC
>NZ_JALDWB010000005.1:0-1055 GCF_023110435.1 Streptococcus oralis | reverse complement strand
GTTCAAGACACCAGTAGATACTGCTACAGAAGGTGAAAAAGACGCGACAGTAGTTGTAACATACCCAGACGGAACTAAAGATGAAGTTCCAGTCAAAGTTACTGTTAAAACTCCAACAACACCAACTCAACCAGCAATCACAACAGATCTTACAGGAAAAGCAGGTACTAAGACACCAGTTGAAGTAACAGCTGAACCAGGTTCTAAGGTTGAAATGTATGACAAAAATGGTAATAAGATTGGTGAAGCAACAACAGGAGCAGATGGTAAAGCAACAATCACACCAACAGTAGACATTCCAGAAGGAAATGTGACTGTTGTGGCAAGCAAGGATGGTCAAACACCAGAAGCTAGTGATCCAGTTCAAGCAACAACTGCCAAGGATCCATCAGTTCCAGCAACACCAACTCAACCAGCAATCACAACAGACCTTACAGGAAAAGCAGGTACTAAGACACCAGTTGAAGTGACAGCAGAACCAGGAACTACAGTCGAGTTGTTTGACAAAGATGGTAACAAAATTGGTGAAGCACCAACAGGAGCAGATGGTAAAGCAATCATCACACCAACAGTAGACATTCCAGAAGGAAATGTGACAGCTAAAGCTACGAAAGATGGTCAAACATCAGTTCCAAGTGAATCAGCTACGGCTACAGTAGCAACACCAACAACCCCAATTCAGCCAGTAATCACAACAGACCTTACAGGTAAAGCAGGAACTAAGACACCAGTTGAAGTGACAGCAGAACCAGGCTCTAAAGTTGAAATGTACGATAAAGATGGTAACAAGATTGGTGAAGCAACAACAGGAGCAGATGGTAAAGCAATCATCACACCAACAGTAGACATTCCAGAAGGAAATGTGACTGTTGTAGCAAGTAAGAATGGTCAAACACCAGAAGCTAGTGATCCAGTTCAAGCAACTAAGGTTTCTGACAAGGAACTTAAGACCCCAGCACTCACTCCAGTAGTGAATCTATCAGCTCTTACAGATGCGGAAAAAGCTAAGGTAGCCGACGAAGTTAAGAAAGCTAACCCAACAGCAAGCAAGGTAG